>CAJQQJ010000424.1 GCA_905480445.1 uncultured Alphaproteobacteria bacterium
GATCGGCCGCTGACTAAACCTAAATAGCCTCTGTCCCCATATGCTATTAATACAAATCCGTCAGCGGCCTCTTTTTTATTCAACGACATTAAGCGATAGTTACACATTGCTGAAACTGGCTGATATCTATCGAAGGCTATCGAAATAAATGCTAGAAAAAAGCCCCTTTAGCCGCTAAGCCTGGAAGACCAAACTTAGAAAGAAATAGCCAATGGGTAATTTTCAAGAAGCAGCGGATCTTACGAAAACTGTTGATATTAGCGCTCGTAGGTTTGAAGAGTCTCCCTTTATAGAGCGGACAGAGGGTCCGGGCATGGTACGCGGTGTCTATGCTGGGCGCTATTTCGCCATTTACATGGGTGAAGACGAAGATACTATCCAAAAATATTGGACGCTACGCCGCAAAGCGCTGATTTTTGACGTGCCAGAAAAACCCGTTGAAATTGCTGGTCCTGATGCTGTTCCATTTCTGGAGAAAATCCTGACACGCAAGGTCGCGACCATGACGGAAGGTCGAGGTTACTATGCTATCGCTTGTACGCCGCAGGGCGGCATTTTCATGGATGGCGTGGTTTTTAAACTAGGTGAAAATCGGTATTGGTATGTCCAAGCTGACGGCCCTTTTGAGACTTGGTTGCTTGCGCACAGTGGCGGGTTTGATGTCACTATAACGGACCCACATTCACGAGTGCTGCAAATCCAAGGTCCAGTTTCGATTGAGATAATGAAAGCCGCTTCGGGCGGCACTATTGATGAACACATGAAGTATTTTCGTTCAGGATTTTTCGACATCGGTGGACAGGAGTTCTATGTTTCAAGAACTGGCTTTACCAACGAGTTGGGGTTTGAAATTTATTGCAACGGCGCTGCCACAGACCACTTGGCTCTTTGGGATCATCTTATGGCTTGTGGTGCACCGCACGGTATGGAGTTTTCATCAACACAGGCAATGACTATTCGCCGTATTGAGGGCGGTATTCTTGGTAACTTGACCGATATGGATGCCACAATGACGCCTTTTGAAGCGGGACTGGAGCCCTTCGTTAACATGGGCAAAGGTGATTTTATCGGCCGGTCGGCGCTCGAAGGACGCGACCGTCGTTCGCTCTTACACGGTCTGACGTGCCAAGAAGCAACGCCAACATCGGGTAGTGAGATCCTTGATGACGGAGGGGAGGTCGTTGGGCACATCACCGCGGGTATCCCATCACCCACACTGGAATGTGGCATTGGCTACGCAAGGTTTGTGCGTCCGAGTGACTGGGTGGGCCGCAGCATGAAGCTTCGACTCCTAGATGGAAAAGTTTTCACTGCTGATATTGTTGAAGTTCCCTTCTTTGATCGTGAAAAAAACATCGTAAGAGGTGTTGATCGAACCATTCCTTGATAGGAACATAAACTGCTATTTCTTCTTTTTGAGATAGAAAAATTGACTATCCAATGCGGCCAAAATTCTAAAGTGCAAACGATCAATAGATCATGCTGAATCTAAATGCAGATAAGGCTCTGAGTATCGCACTGACGTTGAGTGCAGCGGCTTAGGGCCTATCCATTAAAAACAATTGGAAATATTGGTATCTCAGGTTCCTGGGGTATTGTGTTTTTCAAAGTTGTGCCTCTGATTGTTCCTTAGTCGCTGCTGATTTTGAATTTCAAGAAGCTGGTTGGCACAGTTGGTCGTACGATACTTGCTGTGGCCTTGATCGGGGCGGCCTTTTTAAGTCTTTTTTTTTCGCAATTGATAGCAGCTCTTCGAACGACCAGATCCATATTGGGGATTTTTATAGTCTGGCTTCCAACGTTCCAAACCGCGTCTAACAAAAAGGCGGCTACTCTAACCTTGCAGCAATAAAAAAAACCCGCCGGCGGAAGATCCACAGACGGGTTTGAACAGAAACTAAATCTATTTTGTAAAGGCTAATGCATCATCGACGGTAACCAGAGTGCGATACCTGGAACCAGAGCAATAAGGATGATGCGAACGATATCTGCGACCCAGAAGGAAGTGACTCCTTTGAAAATCGTGCCAACGGAGACATCTTTTAACACCCCTTTGAGCACAAAGACATTCATGCCTATCGGTGGTGTGATTAGGCTAATTTCAGTAGCCACAACAACCAGGATGCCAAACCAAACAAGGTCGAACCCAAGGCCCGCTACCAAGGGGGCAAAAATCGGCACTGTCAGCAAGATCATGGACAAGGATTCAAAAACGCAACCAAGCAGTAAGTAAATGATGATGATCATGATGATCACACCCATGCTGCCGATCTCCAGGCTTTGAGCGATGTCCAACAGAGCGTCCGGTAAACCTGCTCGGTTAACGAAGTTAGAGAAAATCATGGCACCAAAGACAACGAGGAACAGCTTGGCCGTTGTTAGTGTTGTTTCCCGACAAACTTCAAGCATGACTTTCCAGGTTAATGCTCCTCGGAAGTAGGCGATTGCAATAGCACCTGCAGCACCCATTCCTGCGGCCTCAGTGGGTGTGAAAGCACCAACGTAGATGCCACCAATAACAAAGATGAAGAGACCCAGTGTGGTCCAAACATCTCTAAGAGCAATCAGGCGCTCACCCCAGTTTGATCTGTCACCAGCAGGACCTGCCTCAGGATTGCGTGTTACGACAAACAGGACAGCGGCCAGATAGAAAAGCACACCGATAATGCCAGGCAACACACCTGCGATGAACAGTTTGCCGACCGAGGCATTAGTTATCAAACCGTAGATAACTAGAATAACACTGGGAGGAATAAGAATGCCAAGCGTACCACCAGCAGCAATAGACGCTGTAGCGAGTGAATCGTGATATTTGTAGCGACGCATCTCTGGCATGGAGACTTTTGACATGGTTGCTGCAGTTGCCAACGACGAGCCGCAAATGGCGGAGAACATACCGCAAGCAACGATCGTTGACATAGCAAGCCCGCCACGTCGGTGACCAAGGAAAGTATAGGCC
>CAJQQJ010000425.1 GCA_905480445.1 uncultured Alphaproteobacteria bacterium
TATGGCAGCAGCCTTCATACCGCTAGGCCCACCGCCAACAACCAGTATATTTTTCAGTTTTTTGACGGGTGGCAGCTTTGCGAACTCTATTTCCCTGCCGCTTTCAGGGTGTTGAATGCAGGAGATCCCGAGCCCTTTGTGCGCTCTGCCAATGCAAGCCTGGTTGCAACCGATGCAAGCCCGGATATCATCTGTCCTACCTTCCAGCGCTTTCACGGCCATCTGAGGATCACAAATCATCGCACGGTTCATGCCGCAAAGATCAGCTTCACCGTTCGCGATAACCTGTTCGGCAATTTGTGGCTGATTAATCCGGCCTGTAACGATCACGGGTATCTTCGCTGCTGCTTTCACCGTCGCCGCGAAAGGTGCAACATAAGCATGATCCAAACCCATCGGCGGAGATATGTGCACCGAACCGCCAAGACTTGCTGATGTACCTGCAACGACTGACAAGTAATCCAGATCCGAAGACAAAGCTTCCGCAATCTGAACGACTTCTTCATTGGCCAAACCTTCGCTGTCCATCTCGGTTGCGGATATACGCAAACCAATAGCTTTCCCAGGCGCTTTGTGGCGGATAGCGCGGGCTACTTCACGCACGAACATCAATCGCCGCTCAAAATCTCCGCCCCAGGAATCGCTCCGTAAGTTAACGCGAGGATTGAGGAACTGAGCAGGCAAATAGCCGTGACTGCCAACAATTTCGAAGCCATCAAAGCCAGCCTCAGCGAGAATGGAGGCTGTGTCGCCAAAACCTTTAACGATGTCTCGAATTAAGGCGTCCGACATAGGCTTGGGCATGATATGGAAGCGCTCGTTCGGAACAGCCGACGGCGCATAAGCAACCGGCATCATCCCGCCTTTGGCCGACAGAATTTCGCGGCCTGGATGGAAGAGCTGGGCGAAGTTTCTTGCGCCATGAGCCTGACAAGCCGTGATCAAGCGCCGATAATGGGGGATAACGTCTCGACTTTCTGCTTTCAGCAGGCTGGACGAGAACCCAGCAGTTTCGTGAACGGCGACAATCTCGGAAATAATCAGCCCTGCACCGCCCTTTGCTCTGGCTTCATGGTAGGCAATCAACCGATCTCCTGGCACATCATCGCAAAGATAGGTGTGATGACCTGGCGAGACGACGCGGTTCTTGATCGTGCAACCGCCAATCTCAACTTCTGAGAACAGGTTAGGAAAAGCAGCGGCCACTAGGTTCGTCCGATGTCAGTGCGTGAGAGCAAAATGTTGTACCGCTTACGCAAAGAGAGGTCTTGCTCATCAGAAAGATGTTGAGGGTAATAAGTTGCTAATAGTTCCTTGGTTTTCTCTGTCGCCCTTTCACGAATGGTCGTTCCGCCCTGCTCCTCCCAATCAGTCGGGGATTGTCGGTCACCAACAAGAGGATAGACGTAGTCAGACTTCATCCGTGCGAGAGTTTGATCATGGCCAAGGTAGTGGCCTTCACCAAGACAGGCTTCCGCAATGACTTCAGCCGCAATTGATTCTGGATCGGCTTCCACTCCTCTAACTGAGCGCAGGATGTTACCCAGCATGTCGTTGTCTATCACATAGGATTCCAACGCGCATCCCAAGAGAGAAGCCTGCATGCCA
The DNA here is from genome assembly GCA_905480445.1 of uncultured Alphaproteobacteria bacterium. Lineage (GTDB taxonomy): Bacteria > Pseudomonadota > Alphaproteobacteria > UBA7985 > CAJQQZ01 > CAJQQZ01. The sequence goes on from CAJQQJ010000425.1 coordinate 1,609, forward strand.
CAGGCTTGGGTAATAAGGTTTGACCCGGCGTGGGCTGCTAACGAGACCGCCAAGTTTTTCTCCGACCCGTGTTGAGCGTCAGCCAGCTTGGCATCCGTGATCCCAGCAATAGAGGAAGTCGGCAAATTGAAATGCCGCCCCATCTGGGCAGCTGCTGCCATCAACACAGCTTGCTCGCCACCGCCACCACACATGGCACCGGTGCGGAGATCGGCCACCAGGGGCTTAGGTGCGAAAATCAATTGGCTGTTAGGTTCAACCAAGTAGCTAAAGACCAACCCAGCCAAAGTCTCAGCGACAGCTTGAACCAGGGAGCCAGCAACTGATGCCGGGCTGGTCGCGCCGGCCTGACCCGCTGAGATAATTTGAACAGGAAAGCCTGCAAGAACTGCTTCTTCTAGGGTTTCACAAGCTTCTTCTGCGAACCGCATCGGCGGCACGACATGGCAGACCATGATCGTTAAGAAGGGCTTGGCTCGGAAAGCCTCTTCACTCCCAGCAAGTTCATAACAAATATCCGCGATGGTCTTGACGTAAGAAGGATCAGAAGCTGAAATAGACACGTGCTTAGAGGTGCCTGCCAGACAAGCATAAGCCGTATTAACATCCATAGACAGGGGATCGGGTGCATCGCGTGCAACCATCGAGCGACTAAAGTGATGGACATACTCAAGTGAATCGACCACTCGGGCGGCATTGTAGAGATCCAGCGCTGTCGCCCCTCTGTATTGCCCGGTGTAGATATCGCGAATATCGGGCGAAGCACCACCAGAGCTCATGTGAACTCTAGCCCCCGAAAGATCTAATTCTAGACCAGGCTTGCGCCCCCATAGGACAACGTCTCTTCGAACATTTTTTAAAGTTTCACGAACCAATTCTCGCGGAAAAGTTAACCGATCATCTTTTGTGTAGTCGCCTCCTCTGGCCGTCACTTTCTCGATCATTGAAGGGATTGCTTGGCTGAATCCCAAGGTTTCCATCAAGAACAGAACTGCTTCCTCTACGTTGGCTACTTCTTGTTCTGACAAAGGTTTGTAACGACCACCAAGGACGCCTGGCCAAACGGGGGGCTTGTCATCAGCCGTATCGCTCGCCCTGCCGCGACCGCCTCTTCTACCTCTTGGTTCTACTTGATCACTCATGATCTTAACCTAACAATTGGATCCTGCCAGTCGGCCAAAGACCGAGCCTGAAATCAGGCCTGTTCCGCCTGGGTAATTGAAGAAGAAGATCCCACCAACGAGCTCTCCTGCTGCGTAAAGTCCGGGGATTGGTTCCATATCAACATCCACGACCTGACCACTGTCAGGATCAATCCGCAAGCCACCAAAAGTGAAAGTGATGCCACAGCCAACCTGGTAAGCTTCAAAAGGTCCCTCATCGATTGTATTGGCCCAATTGGATTTGGGAATAGCCAAACCATTCGTGCAACGGCCGTCTTTTACATTGGGATCAAAAGGAATGTCCTGGCGAACAGCGGCATTGTAAGCAGCCATCTCATCAAGGAAGCTTTTCGGATCAACACCTTCAATTTTTTGAGCCAGTTCTTCCAATGTATCCGCGCTGACTTTCGTCACGCGTTTGATCCGGTACTCATCGCGCAAAATGCTTGTGACTTTTTGGTCAAACACCTGCCAAGCAAATTGGTCAGGTTGCTCAAGGATCACTCGGCCATATTTGGCGTAAGTGTAGTTTCTAAAATCAGCGCCCTCATCAACGAAGCGCTTGCCATTGGCGTTGACCATGACGCCCCAGGGATAAGAGTGCTTTTGAAAGTTGTCGCCAACGGTCAAATCACCAAACTCTGGCGCATTGTAATCCCAACCGACTGCGTGACATCCCGACCAGTTTCCATAGGTTGAAGCACCAATGTCGGTCGCCAATCGATGACCATCGCCCGTGTTGAAGCGGGAACCTCGAACCTTCGCCATTTCCCACCCCTGGCCCAAGTAACGCGTGCGCCATTCTGTATTTGCCTGGAAACCACCAGAAGCTAGCACAACTGACTTTGCGGAGATTTCTTCTATTCTGCTAGCGGACTTGATCTTAACACCAGTCACGGCATGACCGTCAGACAGCAATTCTGTAACCCGAGCGCCATAGCGGATTTCTACACCGCTTTCCTCGGCAATCTTGGTGTGTGCATCGACCAAACCTTCGCCTCCGCCCCAGGCCTCAAGCGTTAATCCACCCCAGAATTTGAACTTGCCATCAACCTTGAACGCTTGCCTGCCGTAGATGGGCATGAAGCGAACACCTTTCTCCCTAAGCCAATGCATTGTCGTGTTGGATGTTGTCACCAACCGCTCGCACAATGCGGGGTCAGTGCGGTAACGCGTCACGCGGAACATGTCGTCAAAGAACTGGTCTTGCGTATAGGTACCGAAATCAGTGATCGCTATTTGATCTTCTGGCAGGTCTGGACAAAGGGCACGTATGTCATCCACTCCGTCATAAGCAAATCTAATGGCCCCCGCTGTGAAGCGAGAGTTGCCACCGTTTTCTTCTTCAGGCGCACGTTCCAGGACTAAAACTGATTTTCCACGTTCCCGCGCAGCATGGGCCGCACAGAAGGCCGCGTTCCCCGCTCCGACAACAATAACATCCCACTCAGTCATTTTTAGCCTTTAGAATTGTGTTTCGTATGCAATTGTATACAATCGATCAAAACAATCAAGAGAAGCTTCCTTGGCAAACAAAGTCGTCAAACTAAAATCAGTCGAAACGCGAGAGAACAAGCTCAAAACTCAGGGATCCCGCGCCGATGACGTGCGAGAAAATCTGATCCAGGCCATTCGTTCAGGACGTTACCGCCCCGGAGAACGTATTCGTGAAACTGAAGTTGCCGACTGGCTTTCAGTCTCTAGAACCCCTGTCAGGGAAGCTTTCCGTCGCCTTGAGACAGAGGGCTTGTTGGTTTTTGAATCCTGGCGAGGAGCTATTATTGCTGATCTCAATCGGCAACAAATTTCAGAACTTTATGCCATGAGGGAAATTCTCGAAGGCGCGGCTGCTAAACTTGCAGCACGCCACATTGATGATGCTGAGATCGACCTACTCGAAGTCTTGCTGGAAAAATCTGACGGAGAAACCGATCCTGTTAAACTAGCCGAACTTAATCGCCAGTTTCATGGCGCAATTCATGATTCCGCCCACAACCGCTATCTATCTCAAACACTGGAACAACTGCGCAACTCTCTGGCACTTTTGAAAGGAACGACCTATTCTGTTCCAGGAAGAGCGGAAGACGTGGTTGCAGAGCATTTGGCAATCGTAGAAGCCATTAGAGCCAGACAGCCAGATGCCGCAGAAACCGCCGCGCGCGAACACATAGCTGCAGCTCAAAAGGCCAGGTTACGACTGCTCATGGAGGAAGGACTATCGTGACATCAATCAAAGAAGCACTTGAGCAAATCGGTGAATTGCCTGCCCACATGTGGATTGCCGGGCAAAGGATTTCAGGTGGATTGAGAGACGGGATTGAATGTCGAGACCCTGGTTCCGGCGAGTTGCTATCAAAACTTCCTGCCGGCACCAAGGAAGACATTGCCGAAGCTGTAGCGACTGCTAAGGCTGCTTTGAAAGGTCCCTGGGCCGACATGCTGCCTAAAGAACGCGGCAGATTGATTTGGAAGATCGGTGAAGCACTTCACGCAGAAGTCGATCGCTTTGCCCTCGTCGAAACTCTTGATTCAGGCAAGCCGTTGAAGGATGCCAAGGTTTCTGTTCAAAGAGCCGCTGACTATTTCATTTACTACGCCGGTATGGTCGACAAGCTCGAAGGCACGTCCATTCCTCTTGGAATTAACAAGGTAGCCTATACAGAGAAAGTGCCCGTCGGCGTCACTGGGCACATTGTTCCCTGGAACGTGCCGCTCTCTATGGTGACACGAGGCATCGCGCCTGCTCTCACTTGCGGAAATACAGCCGTCGTAAAGCCCGCGGAAGACACGCCACTTGCCGCTGTCATGCTAGCAGAACTAATCGAAAAAGTTGGATTGCCAGTTGGCGTGGTTAACATTGTAACAGGCTTCGGTGTTGAAGCTGGACAGGCTCTTGCTGAGCATCCCGACGTCCGCCACATTACTTTCACTGGTTCAGTCGCGACAGGCAAGAAAATCATGCATGCCGCCGCTGAGCACTTGGCTTCGGTCACCCTGGAGTTAGGCGGCAAGTCCCCTCACCTCATCTTAGGGGATGCTGATCTGGATCGTGCAACGCCGGACATCATGGCTGCCGTATACAAAAACGCCGGTCAGATTTGCTCTTCCGGAACGCGGTTAATCGTGGCTAAGGAAATACACAACGAGCTAGTGGATCGCCTGGCTGAAAAGTCGGAAGCAATGAAAGTCGGACATGGCCTAGATAACCCAGACATGGGCCCACTCATTTCAAACAAACAATTGCAGACCGTTGTCGGTTTTGCTGACCGTGCCAAAGATCGCGGTATTGACTTCTCCTGTGGGGGTAGTCTGGCCGACGTGGAAAGCAATCAAGGTGGATACTTTTTTGAACCCACCATTGCTAACAATGTCGATCCAGATGATGAGTTAGCGCAAAAGGAAGTCTTTGGCCCGGTTCTATCCGTCATACCGGTCGCCTCTGTTGATGAAGCCATCGACGTGGCCAACAACACGCAATACGGATTGGCTGCCGGTATCCACACCCAAGACATCTCAGCCGCGATGCGCTTCGCCAAGTCTGTTGAAGCTGGTCAGGTTTATATCAATGGCTACCATGGCTCTGGTGATACCGTACCTTTTGGTGGCTTCAGAGACAGCGGCATTGGTCGCGAAAAAGGCCTCGCGGGGCTGGACGCTTATTCAGCGACACGCGCTGTAACCATTACTTTGTGAGACAAGAGATGACACCAGAAGAACAACTCTACGCAATCGTTGAACAAGGTCTATGCATTGGATGCGGCCTTTGCCAAGCTGTCGCGGGCAAGGACACAATCGAAGTCGTGAAAACTACCACGGGCGTCGAGCGTCCTATCGTGGTTGGCGAATTAGACCAAGCAACTGTAGATCAAATCTATGACACTTGCCCTGGCGTTCGCGTGGAGGGATTGCCCGAAGCTCTGATAGAAGAAGACACCAAGGTTGATAATGTCTGGGGGCCCTGGCGCCGCATAGTTAAGGCCTGGGCCGCTGATCCAGATATTCGCCATCAAGGTTCCACCGGTGGTGTTATGTCAGCACTGGGAACTTACTTGCTCAAATCCAAACAAGTCGGTTTCGTTCTTCACGTCAAAGCCTCAACAACGAACCCGACTTTTGGTGAACCTCACATCTCTTTTACAGAGGCCGATATCATGGAAGGCGCTGGTTCGCGCTATGGCCCGACACCGCCGCTGTTAGATATCAAATCGGTCCTCGACCGCGGCCAACCTTTCGCTTTCTTCGCCAAGCCCTGCGATGTTGCGGGGCTCAGGAACTATGCCCGTCACGATCCACGGGTGGATAAGCTGGTCAAATTCACTGTCGCTATGGTTTGCGGCGGCTATGGCGCGCCGTCCACCACTGAAGGTTTCTTGGATCACATTGGCATGAAGATGGACGAACTGACGGCCTTCCGGTACCGCGGTTTTGGTTGCCCAGGCCCCACTCGAGCCGAAGCAGGCGAGAAAGTTGAAGAAGCTCATTATCTTGACTATTGGGGTGAAGATGAGTCCATGTGGGGACTGCCCTTCCGCTGCAAGGTCTGTCCAGACGGCATCGGCGAAGCTTGTGACTTGGCCGTGTCAGACACCTGGATAGGAGGATCCCCGAACCGTATAGACAGCGAAACCGATCTTGGCGAGAACGGCGTTATTGCCCGCACAAAAGCAGGAGAAGATCTGCTAGCAACTGCAGAGAAAAGCGGATTTCTTACGATTGAGCGCGACATTACACCCGACCACATGTCAATTTACCAACCCCATCAAATGCGCAAGAAATATGCGGCTTGGGCACGCCACCAGGGTCTGAGAGAAGCGGGTCAACTGGCGCCAGTTACCAGTCGACTGCGTATCGAGGAACTTAGCTCTGAGTTATTTGATGGGACCAATGATGCTCAGCGTCGAGGAACGGTTGAACGCGTGAAAATTGGGAAAGCGTCAGAATCGGCACCTGAAAAGGTGGTTTGACGACATCCCTCCCTCATTGAAAGAATGCTTGCGGCTATCGATATAAAGCTTGGCCCATGTTAAGCTGCGACCAACAGAGCCAAGGAACGGAAATAGTTTCAAAAGTAGATCAAATACGTTATTGGTCGACTAGGAGTATGGCAAAGATTTGATTTCATAGGGGAATTAGGGAAAAGCAAGTTGGTTTCTCAGGCTAGCGCTGTCCGTTTTAGTCGACAGTTTATGCTTGCACAGAGCATTCACGGCGGAATTGCTTTAGCATGACGATACATGCAACAAGCACTACGTTGAACAATCTCTCTAGTAACGGAGCGAAAACTCTAGTGTCAGAACTGACGGCAGTTGATTACAAATCATCGCTAAAAATCACGATCTGAAATCTATAGATAGCTGGCTGCATAGGCTGGGCGATCTAGGGGGCTTATGTATCTACAAACAATAAAAGTTAGCGCGTGACTAAATTTCTATTTAAAACTGCACTTGCCATGTGATCATTTGTTGTATTCCAAGCTAAACTTTTGTTTTGAACCAAGAATTTCGTAGCAAAGCGCAAGTAATGAAAAATCTGAACTATTCTCTCATTGGGGCTGCTGGTTACATCGCGCCTCGCCATATGAAAGCGATGAATGCGACAGGCGGCACACTGGTATCGGCCTACGATCCATCGGATTCCGTCGGTATAATTGATTCCCATTTTCCGGATGCTCCCTTCTTTACAGATTTCGAAAACTACAGCGCTGATGTAGTAAACAGCAAGAATAGCGATCAAGCGATCGACTATATCGGTATTTGCTCCCCCAACTACCTGCACGATGCTCACATGAGATTTGGTCTAAGGTCAGGGGTGGACGTTATCTGTGAAAAGCCTTTGGTTGTTGACCCTGCTTCCCTTGCAGGCCTTTATAGGGTCGAAAAAGAAACTGGGAAGAAAATCAATTGCATCCTCCAGCTTAGGCTACATCCTGCGATTCTTGATCTAAAAGCGCTGATAGATTCAAAACCAGCTGATGAAATTTTCGATGTAGACCTTACTTACATTACTTCTCGAGGCGCCTGGTATCAGGCTTCTTGGAAAGGTGACGAGCGGAAGTCAGGTGGCATTGCGACCAATATTGGTGTTCATTTCTACGACATGTTGTCATTTATCTTTGGTGACCTGCAAGACAGTTTTGTTCACTTCCGTTCTCATGACTCAGCAGCGGGTTATCTTCAATTTGCAAAAGCTCGGGTTCGATGGCTTTTGTCGATTAACCGTAATAACTTGCCTGCTAACACACCGCAGGGACAGACTACGTACAGATCTATCGCAGTGAACGGTGACGAGATCGAGTTTTCAGGAGGATTCACCGACCTCCACACACAAAGTTATGAACGGGTTCTTGCTGGTGATGGTTTTTCCCTAGCGACTGTCGAACCCTCGATACAGTTGGTTTCGCAAATTATGAAAAGCCCAATCGACACTTCATTAGGTGAGAAGCATCCAATGCTGTCGAACTTAACCTCTTAGGAAATCATCCAATGAAAGTAGGAATTCTCGGGCTTGGGTATGTTGGCATTCCTCTGGCGCTTAGATTCAACGAGGTGGGGTGCCAAGTGCTTGGCTTCGACATCGATGAAACCAAGATTAGTGCGTTAAACAACGGTCGAAGCTACATTGAACATATCCCTTCAGCCGAAATTGACGCCATGTGCAGTCAAGGTTTTGAAGCGACCTCAGATTTCTCACGCGCCTCAGAGCCTGACGCTCTGATTATCTGTGTGCCAACACCTTTGAATAAACACCGTGAACCTGACATGTCTTTTGTCATTGGGACAACTGAGAAAATAGCGCCTTATGTGCGCAAGGGTCAGACAATTGCTCTGGAATCAACAACTTATCCCGGCACAACAAACGAAATCATTCGACCCGCGGTTGAACAAAGAGGTTTCGAAGTCGGTAAAGATGTTTTCTTGGTTTATTCCCCAGAGCGCGAAGACCCAGGCAACAAGCATTTCAAAACACAGACAATCCCTAAAGTCGTAGGCGGCGCGACAGCAGAATGCCTAAAAGTTGGCATTTCAATCTACGAAAAAGTTGTCGATCAAATTGTTCCGGTTTCTTCCACTGAAACTGCGGAAATGGTCAAGTTGTTGGAAAACATTCATCGAGCCGTCAACATTGGGCTCGTGAATGAAATGAAAATATTAGCCGATAAGATGGGCATCAACATTTTTGAAGTCATCAATGCTGCTGCAACAAAACCATTTGGCTTTACTGCCTACTATCCTGGCCCAGGCCTTGGTGGACACTGCATTCCAATTGACCCTTTCTACCTCACCTGGAAGGCACGCGAATTCGGGGTGAATACTCGCTTCATTGAACTGGCAGGCGAAGTCAATCGTGGCATGCCTGAATGGGTTTTAGGCAAAGTAATTTCATCGTTAAATGAGCGCGGGCAAGCTATTAACGGGGCCAAAATCTTGTCTTTGGGCATCGCGTACAAAAAGAATGTCGATGATATGAGAGAATCTCCTTCAGTTGAAGTGATGGAACTGCTTAGAGATTGGGGAGCTGATGTAGCCTACAGCGATCCGCATGTTCCCGTGTTTCCACCGACAAGACAACACTCGTTTGATTTATCTTCTGTCGAGTTGACTGATGAAAATCTTAGCTCTTATGACTGCATTGTTATTTTAACAAGCCATGACCGATTTGATTTCGATAAAATCAAGCAACATGGAAAGCTCATCATTGATACAAGAGGCGTCTATTCAGATGACGCTGCTCATATTGTACGCGCTTAGGGTAGGCCCAAGAAATAACGTCCCAAGAAACTAGCGATCAGAAGAAAAACAATGAGCCCAGACTTTTTTGTCCATGAAAGCAGTTACGTCGATGACGGCGTTTCGATTGGTTCGGGTTCGAAAATCTGGCACTTCTGTCATGTTTCTCAAGGTTCAAAGGTCGGGAACAATGTTATCATGGGGCAAAACACCATGGTTGGTCCTTGTGTTCAAATTGGCGATAACTGCAAGATCCAAAACAACGTAAGCATCTATAAGGGTGTTACCCTCGAGCAGGGCGTTTTCTGCGGCCCTTCATGCGTATTCACCAACGTTCTGACTCCAAGAGCAGAAGTAGAACGAAAAGATGAGTTTGGAGAAACGATAGTAGGTCGTGGGGCTACCATTGGCGCCAACGCCACTATCGTTTGCGGACACAATCTTGGTGCTTATTCTATGATTGCAGCCGGAACAGTCGTAACCAAGAATGTGCCGAGTTTTGCTTTGATGGCTGGCTTGCCTGCAAAACGTATTGGATGGGTAAGCCGCAGTGGCGACCGTCTAAAAGAAGATCTAGTCTGTCCCAGAACCGGTGAAGTTTACAAGCTAACTGGCCCAGATTGTCTGGAACTTATTGAATAGAGACCTCAGCATAACTAGAGGATTCCCATAGGCTGGAATATTTGGTAACTTTTGTCATGCAGAAACCTTTCGTCAGCCAACCCGAACTTTTTGTGACCACCAGCGATCTTGATCATCCAGCACTTCATGCGCTTGA
>CAJQQJ010000426.1 GCA_905480445.1 uncultured Alphaproteobacteria bacterium
AGCGCATGAAGTGCTGGATGATCAAGATCGCTGGTGGTCACAAAAAGTTCGGGTTGGCTGACGAAAGGTTTCTGCATGACAAAAGTTACCAAATATTCCAGCCTATGGGAATCCTCTAGTTATGCTGAGGTCTCAACATACTAAAAGGGCCAGACGGGGGGCCGTACTAACGCAATAGAAGTACTGGGTAAGCGCTTGAATTTAAACAGAAGAAGCTTTCTCGGCTCGATTGGAGCTGCCAGTGGCTTGGCGCTAATGCCAATGCCAACGGCCAATTCATCCTCATATGATCGTTCTTATTTGGTTGATGTCGTTTCACCACAGAACATGAATCCAGTTTTCGAATGGACCGACATCATGTTGCGGGCCATCCGAGATCGCGAAATCACGCCTCCAATGGCGTCCCGAATAATCGCAATGGGGCACGTTGCCGGTTTCTCTGCAGTCAACGGTATACATCGACAATATGCAGACACCTACGGCTTTGGTTGGGCGCCTGCTGGCACCAATGCCTTGGCAGCCTACCACACCGCCATGGACATCGCGCTCAGCGAAGCGTTTCAGGTGTCATTTTACCCCCAGAGGCGCAAACTTCTAGCGCGCCTTGCCAACAGTGAGAATAAGACGCTCGGCATTCAATGGGGCAAAAAGGTTGGGCGCCAAATGGTGCACATGCGCGCCAAAGATGGATCAGATCCAACGAAAGTTAATTATTACACGGGGTCTTACCGCCCTACCCGCCACGTCGGATCTTGGGAACCAACCCTCCCTAACTTCACAGCAGGTATTGGCCCACAAGTCCCCTCTTATCACCGCCCCCTCTTCCCTGGAATGGGCGACATTGACCCTTGGATCATGGGCGACAAAAAGCTGTTCCGAGCACCACCTTTCTTAGATTTCCGCAGTAAATCCTTTGCTGACGAATATGAAGAAGTAAAAGAGCTCGGCGCGGCCAACAGCAGAACAAGAACAGCGGACCAGACCCAAATAGCCCTCTTTTGGGAAGACGGGCCACGAGGCTCAACGCCGCCCGGCCACTGGCTCATCATTACCATGCAGCTTTGCCAAGGCCGTTTCTCTGTCTATGAACTGGCGCGCATTATGGCGCTTGCTTCCATTGCCCAGGCTGATGCCGCAATCTCGGCGTGGGACTCGAAATATCACTACGATATCCTCAGACCAGAAACAGCCATCCGCTACCGCGCACGCCAGTTAGGTAATCCAGACCCTCGCGTGCAACGGGAAACTGGCTGGACTTCATTGATCAACACCCCACCGTTCCCTGCCTACACCTCGGGGCACTCTTGTTTTTCTGGAGCCGGGGCGCGAGCCATCGCTTTGGCGCTTGGTACGGACAGAGTTAAATTCTCGCGTTTTCCAACAGATCTCGTCAATTGGCGACAATTGCGCGGCGTGACCAGAAACTTCTCCTCAATTTGGCAAGCTGCCGAAGAAAATGGTCAAAGCTGAATCTACGGTGGCCTTCACTGGCAGGTCGATAACCGTATTGCCCTCTATGCTGGTGCTAAAATAGCGGACCATGCTTTTGCCAATGCCTTCCAGAGGAGGTTCGGGTGAGAAGCAGCAGATCATTACTGATCGGGGTTTCCTTAGCGACTGCTGTTTCTGCAGTGCCAGTAGCCAAAGCGATGCCAACTTTGCAGGATCTCGGGTTAAGACCAGTACACGTTTCACCCGTCCCTTATGCCATGAATCTAGGTGATGGTGTTTTGGTGCTGTCAGGTATGACTGAAGGTGGCCTGCAAACTGTCATCAAGAATGGCAACGCGGACACTGATGCCTTCAGCAGTGGCGACATGACACTTGAATATGCGCAAAAGCAAAGCAACGGTTCAACATTCGGCGGTTCCGTAACCGCTGACTACACCTACAGCTCCTTCGCATCAAACGACACTGAAATTGACGTCGAAGGTCTAATCTACATTTCAAGCCCTCGCGGCACTTTAACCGCTGGCTACATTACTGCATTCGAAAATTCACTTTCGGCAGGTGTATTAAACACCGGTCTTGCTGATTTGTCTTACAACCTCTTTCTTGTGGATTTTTCAGATCCGGGTTTGGCTTATGTTTTCCGCACAAGTTCCTTCAACTATCAGATTGCAGCAGACCAAGACGGCGACGTGACCGCAGGAATTTCCTATGAAAGTCCTTTCGGCCAGATCAACTACCTGGCCAGCATTGATGTCTATCAAGGCGAAGTCGATTACGTCCACAGTGCGAAAAATTTCGTCGCCGGTACGGCTCTTCGTTCTGACAACTGGGGCGTCAAAGGTGCTGCCAAATTTCAATACGGTAGTGCGTTTTTTGGTTTTGGGATTGGCTATGAGAACGTCAAACCGAAGGCTGGAATAATCGTGACTGACCACCGTTCCTTTGGTTCAGTTGGCATTAACTACAAAATTGGAGCGCTCAAGCTGTCTATTGCTGCTGCAATAGCCGAGTTTTCTGAAACGGACGTTCAACAATTCTCACTGGCAACCGGTCTACAGTATCATCTAGGTCAAGGCCTCAGTGTGAATGTCGGCTATAACTATCTGGATTCAAACGAAACCAACGCGACCGGTACCGTTGAAGCTGGTGACAGCCAAGAAATACTAGTCACTCTGCGTTCAGAGTTTTAGACTGCCTCCAACTTAGGAGGTTCGCCATGATTTCGATTTCTCGTTTTTCCCTTGTCTTTTTACTCGCTGCCTTGCTGAACTCTGTTGCGCTAGCCAGCAATGAGAATATTTCACCAGAAACGTCCAGCGGGCTTGAAGCTAAAGAAAGTGGTCTTGCAACCACAGCCATGGTCGTTGCCGCCAACCCTTTCGCCTCGCAAGTTGGCTTAGACATCTTGAACGCGGGTGGTTCTGCGGCCGACGCCGCCATCGCTGTTCAATTAATGCTAAACTTGGTGGAACCTCAATCTTCTGGGATCGGCGGTGGTGCATTTGCCCTCTGGTTTGACGGCGAAGAACAGCAGTTGACCACATTCGATGGTCGAGAGACTGCACCGATGGCGGCAACAGCAGAGCTGTTCCTCAAAGAAGATGGTGAGCCCCTCAAGTTTTACGACGCTGTCGTCGGCGGTCGTTCTGTCGGAACACCTGGTACTTTGGCGCTCTTGAAGAGGCTTCATGAAAACTATGGGAAATTAGCCTGGGCCGATCTTTTTGAACCAACAATTCGTTTGGCTCGAGAAGGGTTCCCACTTTCACCAAGACTACATTCTCTCTTGGAGTGGGATGCTGACCGTTTATCGAAAGATCCAATGGCGGGATCTTTGTACTTCTCTAACGGCGTTGCATTGCCAATTGGCACTCCAGTCAAAAACCCTGTCTTCGCTGAGACGTTAGAGCTAATCGCGAAGAATGGCTCAGATGCTTTCTACAGCGGGCAGTTAGCTGATGATATCGTGAAAGCTGTCGGAAATCACCCAACAAACCCCGGGGGTTTGGGATTGAAAGACCTCGCGGCCTACAAAGTTATTGAACGACAGCCCGTTTGTGGAATCTACCGGACTAAATCGATTTGCGGCATGGGACCACCTAGCTCAGGGGGTCTAACGGTGGCTCAAATCTTAGGCATGCTCGAACATTTTGACCTCTCCGAAGCTTCGTTGCAGAGCTTCCATCTTCTAGCAGAAGCAAGCCGCTTAGCCTTCGCCGACCGTGGGCTCTACATGGCGGACGCCGATTTTGTGCCTGTCCCCAGCGAAGGATTGCTCGACCCAGAGTACCTCAAGCAGAGAGCAAGTTTGATTGACGTGAACAAAGCCAGCCAAGAATCTGCCAAACCCGGCGTCCCTCCCGGCCTAAAGGAAAGCTCCCTAAAGCTTCATGGCGATGAATCCATTGAACTTCCCTCAACCAGCCACTTTACTATAGTCGATGCGGAAGGCAACGCTGTCTCAATGACAACAACTATTGAGAACGGTTTTGGCTCAAGAATTATGGTCGGTGGCTTCTTGCTCAACAACGAACTAACTGACTTTTCATTTAGGGCGGAGAAAAGCGACAAGCTGGTTGCAAACCGGATTCAGCCCGGCAAAAGACCGAGATCTTCGATGGCACCAACGGTCATCCTAAACCCTGACGGTAGTCTTCATAGCCTACTCGGTTCACCCGGCGGCAGTCGTATCATCGGGTATGTCACTCAGGCAGTCATCGCTCTTCTTGATTGGGACATGACACCCCAGGAAGCCGCTAGTATGGGTCACATCATCAATCGCAATTGGGTGACTGAATTGGAAGAAGGTAGCTCGATGATGAGCCATCAACAACAGCTTGAAGCTCTCGGCCATACGGTGAAGGCCTACAGTCACACAAGCGGCCTTCATATCATCAAGGTCAGCGAACAAGGTCTCGTTGGGGGTG
>CAJQQJ010000427.1 GCA_905480445.1 uncultured Alphaproteobacteria bacterium
GACCGACGAACACAGCCAAAGTGATTGAAGCAAGCGCTAATGAATAAACCAGACTAGATGCGAAACGTGATACCTCTAATTGGCTTTCAATCTGTTCTAAGAAAATTGAAAAGCCATGGACCGAACCCAAGCACAAAGTCATTAACAAGCAGGCTGCAAGCAAAAAGCCTTGCTGTTTAACGTCTGAGGTCTGTTTGGTTCTCATTGGGTTTCCATACCATATTAGTCGATTAATCCTAATTGACAGATAAGAGCACGAGCCAACTGGTTCTGTCTAGTTTGCTAATTCACCACTTTTTATATCAGCATTACTGACCAAATAATATTGACTAACCGGTCGATTGGTTTAGCTTGCTCATTAGCAACAACTCATCACTGGGAGTGAAGCATGGCACAGGCCCTGCAGACCGTAAATCTCGACGACAAGTACGAGAAAAAACAAGGGCGAGTGTTCATCACTGGCACACAAGCGCTTGTCCGGCTTTGCTTGCTCCAGCGGCAGATTGATTTAGCAAACGGTCACAACACTGGCGGCTTTATCTCAGGCTACAGAGGTTCACCAATCGGGGCTTTCGATCAACAGCTTTGGACCATCAAAGACAGGCTAAAAGAACAGCATATCACCTTTAATCCTGGCGTTAACGAAGATCTGGCAGCAACCTCTATTTGGGGTACGCAACAGGTCGGATTGCTCGACCCAGCGACAGCAAAGTATGACGGTGTATTTGGTGTCTGGTACGGTAAAGGCCCAGGTGTAGATCGAACGGGTGACGCCTTCCGGCACGCGAACTTAGCGGGCACATCGCCGCTAGGCGGTGTTCTAGCAATCGCTGGCGATGACCATACCTGCAAGTCCTCCACGACTGCGCACCAAAGTGAGTACGGTTTCATGGATTCCATGATCCCTGTACTAAACCCCTCCTCAGTGGGTGATTTCATAACACTCGGCGCTTTTGGCTTTGCGCTTTCCAGATATTCCGGTTGTTGGGTTACACTGAAGTGTGTGGCGGAGACAATTGAGACGACATCCTCAGTCAGCCTTGATCCTGAGGATTATAACTTTGTCACCCCTGATAATCATGAGCTGCCACCTGGTGGATTGAACATCCGATGGCCTGATCACCCTACACCGCAAGAAGAAAGGCTGATACTTCATAAACATCCTGCCGTTCACGCTTTCGCACGAGCGAACAAGATCGACAAAACGCTTTTCGCTGACGAAAAAAAACAAGGCAAATTGGGCATAGTAACAACTGGAAAGTCCTATCTCGATTTAAGGCAAGCCTTTGATTCTTTGGGATTATCGGAAAGAGACGTCGCTGAACTAGGAATCCGCGTTTACCACGTCGCCTTAACCTATCCGATGGAACCTGTTGGACTGAAGGAATTCGCTTCCTCAGTCGACGAGTTGCTCGTGGTCGAAGAAAAGCGCCCATTGATGGAAGGTCAAATCAAGGACATGCTCTACAGCTTGTCTGGTAATCAACGGCCATCCATCACGGGTAAAAAAGACGAACAGGGCATCGATCAATTCCCAACCCATGGCGATATGTCACCGACGATGATCGCCGACGTTATGGTCAAACGCCTATCCGGCTTTGCCGCAGTGCCGAAGTTAGATGACCGAGTACAGGCTCTGAAATCTCGTGAGAAGCACGCTTCATCGACCGTTGCTGCAATGAACAGAATTCCCTATTTTTGCTCCGGCTGCCCACACAGCACAGGTACAAAGTTGCCCGAAGGTAGTCGCGCGTTAGCTGGAATTGGGTGCCATTTCTTGGCACAATACATGGACCGTGGATCAGCAACTTATACACAAATGGGCGGCGAAGGATCTCCTTGGATTGGACAAGCGCCCTTCACAACAGAAGAACATGTCTTCGCAAACTTAGGCGATGGCACCTACTTCCACTCGGGCTCAATGGCTGTGCGCGCTGCAATCGCAGCTAAGGTCAACATGACCTACAAAATCCTCTACAATGACGCCGTCGCAATGACGGGCGGCCAGCAACCAGATGGCGAAGTAACAGTTCACAGCATCGTTGCTCAGGTGTTGGCAGAGGGTGCGAGTTCCGTCGCTGTTGTCAGTGATGACGTCGACAAGTACGCCTCCATGCCCTCCCTGCCTCATGGTGTAACTCTGGATCACCGCGATGACTATATGGAGATCCAGAAACGCCTAAGAGACACCAAAGGAGTCACTGTTGTTGTCTATGACCAAACTTGTGCGACGGAGAAAAGACGCCGCCGCAAGCGTGGTTTGATGATCGATCCTCCTAAACGCCTCTTTATTAATCCAGAAGTCTGTGAAGGTTGAGGCGATTGTGGAGTTCAATCCAACTGTGTTTCCATCACACCTGTAGAAACGGCCTTGGGACGCAAAAGAGCCATTGATCAGTCAAGCTGCAACAAAGACTATTCTTGTAACAACGGCTTCTGCCCTAGTTTTGTAACAGTTCAAGGCGGCGATCTCAGGCGATCTGAACCGTCGGCGCTCAAAGAAGTTCCATGGGAGGTTCTGCCAGAACCCGAATTGCCATCAGTGGAAGACAGTCCCTTTGGCATTTACATCACAGGAATTGGCGGCACAGGCGTTGTAACCGTCGGCGCGCTGCTTGGAATGGCGGCACATCTGGAGAACAAGGGTGTTGGCATTCTTGACATGGCAGGTCTCGCTCAAAAAGGCGGCGCAGTCATCACACATGTTCGTATTGGTAAGCAACCGGAGGACATCCATGTTGCTAGGATAGCGACCTCTGATGCCTCGCTCATTCTGGGCTGTGACATGGTGACGGCAGCCGCACCTGATGCCATATCCAAGATGAACGTTGGGCAAACTTTTGCCATTCTGAACAGTCAGAAAACATACACTGGCGATTTCACGCGCAACACCGAGTTCCACTTCCCAGACAAGCTGATGGTTGAGATGGTTGAAAGCGAAGTCGGACAAGAAGCAACGCGCGTTGTTGACGCCAGTCGTATCGCCACCACACTGATGGGCAATTCAATTGCGACCAACTCTTTCATGCTTGGTTATGCCTACCAGTTGGGCAGAATTCCTGTTTCCTCAGAAGCCCTAATGAAAGCCATGGAAATGAACGGCGTCGCTGTTCACATGAACCAACAAGCCTTCCTTTGGGGACGCCGTACAGCCGACAATCCAGAGGCCGTCGAAAAGCTTCTTCTCAATCAAAACAAAAAACCAAAGGCCAAACTTCCTGAAGGTCTCGATGAAATCATAGAGCACCGAGCAACAATTTTGGTAAGTTATCAAAACCAGGCTTGTGCGGATCGATATCGTTCAGTCGTAGCTCGCGTACAAGCAGCCGAGCAAAACCTGTCGCCCACTTCCACTGCTTTCACAAAGACGGTAGCTGAAAGCTTCTTCAAACTCATGGCTTACAAAGACG
>CAJQQJ010000428.1 GCA_905480445.1 uncultured Alphaproteobacteria bacterium
TTTGCCTTATGACCGTGTTAGTCCTAACCGCGATATAGCTGCGCAGCGGATAGCTACGTTAACGTTATTGGCGAATCGCAGTGACAAACTGTTCAAGAAACCTTTCGTTCTTTTTACGACAATCAATGCCTTCACCCAAAAGCTGCCTACTAAAGACAGATTCCAGGGTGCTCTAAAGAAGCTAACTATCGGAGATGTTGTACCGACAGAAGAGCTGGTTGCCTTTTTGGAAGGTCATGGATATCTCAGATCTTCAACTGTTGTTGATGCCGGTGACTACGCTGTCCGCGGCGGGATCGTTGACATTTTCCCGGCTGGTCATAGTCGGCCTTATAGGCTCGATTTCTTTGGTGATGAGTTAGACACGGTAAGAGTATTCGATCCCTTATCTCAACGGACGGTCAAGGAAGAAAAATCCGTCACCCTTTCACCTGTTGCTGAGTACCCAAAAGATGAAGAGAGTACGGAACTCTTTAGGTCTAGATATCGAGAGATGTTCGGAATCAGCCGACAAGAAGATCCACTTTACGAGTCTGTCTCTGCAGGCAGGCACTATGCTGGCATCGAACACTGGTTGCCTTTATTTTATCCAGAAATGACTTTCCTACATGATTATGTGCCAGGAGCGGCGCTTGTTCTAGATCAACAAGTAGGGGATGCGAAGACAACGAGACTGGAAGCAATTGCAGACTTTTACGATGCTCGTAAAACTTTCCTGAACCAAAACGGCGCTGGTTTCGAAGATAGTTACAAGCCTATACCTCCCAAGATGCTTTACTCAGATGAGGAAGATTGGGATGCTTTAGGGCGTATTCATCAAATCTGGCAGATCACTTCCTATGCCATTCCCTCGGCTCCGGGCCGCGAAATCGTCGATCCTGGCATACGCGTTGGTTTAGATTTTTCCGAAGCACGTCAAAATCCTGAAATTTCATTTTACCGCCAAGTCGTTATAGACATGAGAGAGGCACAAGCCGGAGGCCGCCGTGTTGTTGTCTCAGCTTTGTCTGAAGGCAGTAAGACTAGATTAATCAACTTGTTGTGCGAGAACGGACTGCCTGACGCGCCTGAGGTTTCGTCTTCCGTTGAGTTGGTACAGCTCAGAAAAAAGGCCATTTCCTTTACTGTTCTGCCCCAAGAGCGTGGCTTTCGAACAGATAAACTGATTTTCGTGACAGAGCAGGACATTCTCGGCGAACGCATGGTGCGCCCCCAAAGTCGCCGACGCAAAGCTGATAACTTTTTGAAGGAAGTCTCTTCAATAGAGGTCGGCGACATTGTGGTTCACATGGATCATGGCATTGGCCGTTATGAAGGGCTGGAGGTTCTAGAGATTGGCGGCGCTGCACATGATGTGCTGAAACTTGTTTATCATGGCGACGACAAACTCTTCTTACCCATTGAAAATATTGACCTTTTGTCGAGGTATGGTAACGAAGAAGGGGCTCAGCTTGACCGATTAGGGTCCGCTAATTGGCAGGCTCGAAAATCGCAAGTTAAGAAAAATCTACGTGCCATAGCAGCTGACTTGATGAAAATTGCAGCAGCGCGGCATTTGAAAAAAGGGCCGGAAATACAGGAACCTGATGCAGGCTATGGAGAGTTTTGTGCCAAGTTTCCTTTTGCTGAAACTGACGATCAAATTCGCGCAATCGATGAGACCGTCCAAGACATGTTAGAAGAGCGCCCGATGGATCGCTTGGTTTGCGGCGACGTCGGTTTTGGAAAGACAGAAATTGCGTTGAGGGCTGCTTTTGTTGCGGCTTTATCAGGTTGGCAAGTGGCGGTTGTTGTTCCAACAACTTTGCTTTCACGTCAACACTTCAACAACTTCAAAGAACGCTTTGAAGGATTTCCTGTTCGCGTAGCGCAACTGTCCCGTCTCGTCACACAAAAAGACCAAAACCTGACTAAAGCCGAAATCAAAGACGGCAAAGTAGATATTGTCATCGGTACCCATTCGCTGCTGTCAGGTGCAGTAGACTTTGATCGCTTAGGCTTGTTGATTATCGATGAAGAACAGCGCTTTGGCGTGAAACAAAAAGAACGGCTGAAAGAATTGCGCGAAACGATCCATGTTCTGACACTTACGGCCACGCCAATACCAAGAACACTCCAGTTGGCTCTGTCAGGTGTTAAGGAACTCAGCCTAATTTCGACACCGCCGGTTGATCGGTTATCAGTCCGCACTTTTGTGATGCCATGGGATGCAATGATCGTCCGTGAGGCATTGATGCGCGAGCACTTTCGAGGTGGGCAATCGTTTGTAGTTTGTCCGCGTTTGCGAGATTTGGAGCAGTTGCAGGAACGCATAGCAACCATTGCCCCTGAACTGAAAGTCTGTGTAGCCCACGGTCAACTAACTCCTGCGAACCTAGAAGAAACGATGACTGACTTCTATGACCGCAAATACGATGTATTGTTGTCCACGAACATTGTTGAATCTGGTCTGGATATCCCGACCGTTAACACGTTGATTATCTACAAGGCCGACATGTTTGGTTTGTCTGGTCTTTACCAGTTACGTGGCCGTGTTGGGCGGTCAAAGCTTCGTGGTTACGCCTATCTTACTCTCAGCCCAAACCGTAGACTAACAGACAATGCGAGACGAAGATTAGAAGTCATGCAAACTCTTGACGGCCTAGGCGCAGGTTTTTCTTTGGCCAGTCACGATCTCGATATTAGGGGCGCTGGTAACTTGGTTGGTGAAGAGCAGTCAGGGCATGTTCGTGAAGTCGGCATAGAGCTTTACCAACAACTGTTGGAAGAGGCCGTCAACAATCACAACATGGCACCAGAAGAGAAGCTCAAGGCATTGGAAGACTCTTGGTCTCCACAAATCAATCTTGGCATCACGGTCATGATACCAGACAACTATGTGACTGACCTTTCCGTAAGACTGGGGCTCTATCGCCGCTTAGGGGGTTTAGACTCAAAGGCCGAGATTGATGCCTTCGCAGCGGAGTTAATTGATCGCTTCGGAAAGTTGCCAAAGGAAGTGGACAACCTTCTACAAGTCGTTCAGATCAAAGCCTATTGCCGCAAAGCAAATGTAGAAAAAGTCGAAGTTGGACCCAAAGGCGCCGTTATTACCTTTAGGCACAATAAATTCCCTAAGCCGGACAAGTTGATGGGCTGGATTCAAAAGAATGGTAAGGTTTTGACGGCTAGACCTGATCAAAAGCTCTTTTATCGCCGCAGTTTTGGCACTGAAGAGGATCGTTCTGAGGCTACAACAAGAGTTATCCGCAACTTAGCGAAGCTTGCCACCTAATCGATTCCGATTTCGATTCCCAAAACAGTCCTAATTCTATATAACTTAGTGCAAACAAGAAGATATTTCTTAGGCTGGTTGGAATTGGGAGAGAGGACATGATCCGCTCGTGTGTCGCACATAAATTTAAGTTTTGTTCCGTTGCAGTGATTGCGGCAGGACTGGCTTTGTCGGCCTGTGAACCTGTTGAAGAGGGGGCTGGGACTGCACAGACTAACGCAGCTTTTGACAGCGAACTTCGCCAAAATGGCCATAAGTTCGGTGCTTACAGACTAGGTGAAAACTACACAATAAATGGTGTCAGCTATCAGCCGGTGGAGAACCTGGCCTACACAGAAGAAGGCAATGCCTCCTGGTACGGCGTGGGTTTGGAAGGCAACGTTACCACCAATGGCGAAAGCTTTGACCCAACGAAAATGACTGCGGCGCATCGCACACTGCCTTTTTCAACTGTTGTGAAGGTTACGAACCTAGACAATAACCTAAGTACCTTTGTTCGGATAAATGACCGTGGTCCTTTTATCTCCAATCGTTTGATTGATCTTTCTCAGGCCGCCGCCGCTATTCTTGGTTTTGCAGATAAGGCATCGGCACGGGTAAGAATCGAAGTTGATCAACAAAGAACACGACAGGTTGCCTCCAAGGCTGGTGGAAGTCTTGGCCAACTGGCCGCTGGGACAGCGGCTGGCAACGCTTACCGACCTTTGGTGTCAGCCAACACGCCCATTACCGATCGCAGTTATACGGCAACAAGATTGACACCGTCTCAAACGACAACGACGAGAGTGCAGAATTATGCTTCGCCGTCAAAGGTTCCTTCTAACAAGCCTTTGTCTTTAATCCCCGGTACTTCACCGTCAACAACACCAACTATTGTTGCAACTCCTACGGCTTCGCCGACTTCAGTGACGCCAACTCAGACGCTGCCTTCTCGCGTTGGGGGCAATGGCTTCTTCATTCAAGCCGGTTCTTTCTCTGACCCTGTGAACGCCGAGCAATTGAGGTCTCGATTGTCGTCATTGGGGCAAGTCGGTGTTGAACAGGCTAACGCCAATGGAAAATCCGTGCAGCGGGTTATGGTTGGGCCGATGGGAACCCAAAAAGAAGCTCAACTGATGCTTGGGCGTGTAATCGGTGCTGGCAGCTATGATGCGCGCATCGTAAAACGCTAACCTACCTAACAAATCTAACTGAAAATAATGTTAAGCTGATGTTAATACGACTGAAACGACTTATCTCGCTCGCGCTCTTTTCTTTGTCATTCGTGATGTTGGCAGCGCAAACGTCACTCGCGCTATCAACCGTAGCTAAAGAAGCCATCGTTGTGGACATGGGGACTGGGACCGTGCTGTTCGAGAAGAACCCCGATAATCAAATGGCGCCTTCGTCGATGACGAAGATTATGACCGCCTATGTTGCCTTTAATCAGGTGCAGGCTGGTGTCGTTTCTCTTGGTACTCAGTGCAAGATCAGTAAGAAAGCTTGGGCCAAAGGTGGTTCTAAGATGTTTGTAGGTGAGGGAACGTTTATCACCGTTGAAGACCTCCTAAGAGGAGTGATCATTCAATCTGGCAACGATGCAGCCATTGCTTTAGCTGAATGCATCAGCGGTCGAGAAGAAGATTTCGCTGGTCTGATGAACTACACAGCTCAACAGATTGGAATGGTCAGCAGCAGTTTTCGCAATGCTAGTGGTTGGCCAGACAAGGACCATTACTCAACAGCACGTGATATCGCGACGCTCTCTGTTCGCCTGATCGAAGATCACCCAACCTATTACCGCATGTTCGGTGAGAAAGAATTTACCTACTCAAAGGTTCGACAACTTAACCGGAACCCCTTGCTAAATCGGAACATTGGCGTTGATGGTATCAAAACGGGTCACACAAAAGTTGGCGGTTACGGTTTAGCCGCCTCTGGGGCGCGTAATGGCCGTCGTGTTATTCTGGTTCTCAACGGCATGAATTCTAAGGCTACGAGAGCGTCTGAAAGTGAACGCTTGATGAATTGGTCACTCAGAACTTTCTCAAACTATTCTCTGTTTAGACCGGGACAAGTTATTGAGTACGCACCCGTTTGGAATGGCGAAAAAAACCATGTACCTTTGATCGTTTCAACAGGGATGACTGTCACGCTGCCCTTGAATGCACGTGAAAACATGAGGGCTCAGTTGTCGTACAACGGACCCGTTCCTGCGCCTGTTACTGCAGGTCAACAGGTTGGTGAGATACTCATAGTTGCTCCTGGGATCCAGCCTTTACGAATTCCAATGCTCGCTGGTGAATCTGTTCAAGCCAATGGTAAGATTGGCTCTGTCATTAATGGGGTGCAATACTCCTTGTTTGGGGTTGGCGACTGATGTTGGCGGCACAAAAACCACAGTTTATCACCTTTGAAGGTGGTGAAGGCAGTGGAAAGTCGACACAGATAAGATTGTTACATCAAGAGCTTGTATCTCGCGAAATACAAGTGGGCCTGACGCGCGAACCTGGTGGCAGCGAAGGTGCAGAAGAAATTCGAGAGCTGTTGGTCAATGGCGACAAGGGTCGTTGGGACGCATGGAGCGAAACGCTACTTCTTTGGGCAGCAAGACGCGATCACGTAGAAAACGTCGTGAAACCAGCTCTAGCACGCGGATCTTGGGTTCTTTGTGATCGCTTCTTTGACTCTACTATTGCCTACCAAGGTTATGCTGGTGGGCTTCCAATTGGAGATCTGCGCCGTTTGCAGGAAATGATCCTTGGAAATTTTGCCCCAACCAAAACAATCTTCTTTGATATTGATCCAAAGATTGGTTTGGAGAGAACCGTTGAGCGAGGGCTGGGCAAAGAGGGCCGTTTTGAATCTTTTGATTTAACATTTCATCAACGTCTTTATGACGGTTTCAAGGAACTGGCTTTGCAGGAACCAGACCGGATAGTCACTGTAGACGCTAATCAGCCAGTCGAGTCCGTACAAAGAGACGTTTTGAAGGCTGTGGGTCTTAACTAAGATGCCAGAAGAAACCTCTTCTGAACCTCAGTTGTCTATCGAACCTCAATGGAGCCGAGCCTTCATTGGGCACGCAGATGTTGAGGCTGCGCTGGCTAAGTCGATAACTAAAGGGCGTGTCCCCCAAGCTTTGTTGTTCGCTGGCCCACCTGGGATTGGCAAAGCGACACTTGCCTATAGGTTTGCAAGGGCTCTTTTGAACGGTTCAGATAGTTCTTCCGGTGGCGTGTTTGACAATGATGTCCCTGCCGACAAGCTCCGTCTTGTCGATCCACAGTCTAATTGTTTCAGGCTGGTTGCCAACAAAGCCCATCCCGATTTGTTCATTGTCGAGAGAGAAGTCAGTTCGACAACCAAACGACTGAGACCGGAAATCTTGGTCGAGCAAATTCGCAAAGCTGGTAGTTTTTTGCATTTGACGCCGTCGCTTAGTGAACGCCGCGTTGTGATTGTTGACGGTGCAGATCGATTGAACCGAAATGCTGCTAACGCCTTGCTGAAGTCACTGGAAGAACCATCTGCCAACACAACGGTTATTTTGATTGCCTCAGTCTTAGGCAGAGTTTTGCAAACGCTGCGTTCGCGTTGCATTATTAAAACTTTCAAGTCTTTGGGTGCAATCGAGACCAGCCAAATCATCTCTGGCCTTAAAGACGAAGGTCGCTTGGATCTTAATTTTGAGATCGGTGAACATTCTAGTTTGTTGTCTTCAGCAGGACAGTTGGTTAGACTTCATGAGTCCAATAGCAGCGCTACTTTTGCTCTTTGGCAAAAGACATTGGCAGCCCTACCGCGGGTGACCTGGCCAGAAGTTCATGCGACGGCGAGCGATGTTGCAAAACTCGGTCGAGAGCAAACCTGGAGCCTGTTAACAGAGGCTCATCTCGACTGGATAGGGCAAAGTGCTAAGTCCTTAGCCGCTGACCCATCGCCACCTCACTATTTGCTTGGGACAGAACTTGATCAATGGTTGTGGCTGTGGGAAAAGACGCGCAATCTTTTCAATGATGCCGAACGGCTGAACATCGATAAAAACCAAACCTGGGTAACTGCTTGGTTCCAATTGGAATCAGTGTTGAACAACCAAGGCTAGGTCTTGTCGACACCATGGATAAAACAATGTCAAACGACAACAAGTCCTATTACATCACGACGCCAATTTACTATGTGAACGATGTCCCACACATCGGCCACGCTTACACGTCGTTGGCTTGCGATGTCATGGCGAGATTTAAGCGCCTTGATGGCTACGATGTTCATTTCCTCACAGGTACAGATGAACACGGTCAAAAGGTTGAAACCTCCGCAGAGAAAAAGGGCGTCGATCCAAAGACTTTCACGGACGAGGTTTCTCAATCTTTCCGGGACCTTCTCGGCGTAATGAATTTCAGCAATGACGATTTCATCAGGACCACGGAAGAGCGCCATCACAAGTCCTGCCAGGCCATTTGGGAGCGACTTATTGAACGTGGAGAAATCTATCTCGGTTCTTACGCTGGATGGTACGCCGTTAGAGATGAAGCCTTTTACACAGAAAAAGAAGTAACGAAAGACGAGAAGGGCGACATGCGCGGGCCCATGGGCGTTGAGGTTGCATGGGTAGAAGAGCCGTCTTACTTCTTCAAGCTCTCTGCTTGGGGAGATCGTCTGCTCGAGCTTTATGATAGCCAACCTGACTTTATCCTACCTAAGTCACGTCGCAACGAAGTGATTTCCTTTGTAAAAGGCGGTCTCCACGATCTTTCAGTTAGTCGTACTACCTTCAACTGGGGAGTTCCCGTACCAGGCGACGACAAGCATATTATGTATGTTTGGTTGGATGCTCTCACTAATTACATCACGGCTGTTGGTTTTCCTGATGAAAGCAAAGACAGCTATCAGAAGTTCTGGCCAGCCGATCTTCATATGGTTGGTAAAGATATTCTGCGTTTCCATGCTGTCTATTGGCCAGCATTCTTGATGGCTGCTGAATTGCCTTTGCCAAAGCGGGTCTTTGCACATGGCTGGTGGACGAATGAGGGGCAAAAGATCTCGAAATCCGTTGGCAACGTGATAGATCCACACAAGTTGATCGAGGACTATGGCCTTGACCAAACACGCTATTTCTTGATGCGTGAAGTGCCCTTTGGCAACGACGGTGATTTTGCTCATGAGGCGATGGTTACGAGGATGAATTCTGATTTAGCTAATGCGCTTGGTAATCTTTGCCAACGTGGTTTGTCTATGATTGCTAAGAACTGTGAGGGCAAAATTCCTGTGCCAGGTGAGCTGTCTGATGAAGACAGAACGCTTCAGGATTCTGTCGATGCTTTGTTGGAAGACGTGCGTGGGGAGTTGGAAGTTCAAGGCTTTAGTCGAGCGTTAGAGCGCATTTGGCAGTCGGTTTCCGCTGCGAACGTTTATGTCGATGATCAAGCTCCTTGGGCCTTGCGTAAGACTGACCTCAAACGCATGGAAACTGTGCTTTATGTTTTGACGGGCGTTTATCGAAAGCTGGCGCTTATTCTGCAGCCCTATATGCCTGATTCCACTTCGTCAATTTTGGAGCTTTTGGCCGTTGACGAAAGCGCGCGTAGTTTTGAAAGTTGGAATTACGTGATGGAGTCTGGTACCGAATTGCCGAAGCCTGCTGGCGTCTTTCCTCGCTATGCTGGTCCGGAAGCTTAGATAGATGCTGGTTGATTCTCATTGTCATCTCGACTTCCCTGATTTTGCGGAAGACCGTGATGAGTTCGTAGAGCGGGCGAGACGAGCGGGTGTTGGTCGGATTGTCACGATTGGAACACGGCCGTCTCAATTCGCCGGTGTTCAAGCAATTGCTGAGAGCTACAAAGACGTTTTTTGCACTGTCGGTGTGCATCCGCACAACGCTGGAGAAGAAGGATTGAGCGAACCTAGCTTCCTGCTGCAAGCCGCCAAACACTCGAAAGTGGTCGGTATTGGTGAGTCAGGACTAGATTATTTTTACGATAAGGCGCCTCGTGATCGTCAGGCTGAGTCCTTTCGTGTGCATATCGATGCTGCTCGTGAAACGGGCCTGCCTTTGATCGTTCATACGCGTGATGCAGACGACGATACCATCGCAATCTTGCAAGAGGGGCACAGCAAAGGGGCATTCCCATGTGTGATTCATTGTTTCACGGCCAGTCAGAAGTTAGCTGATGCTTGTCTGGCCATGGGGCACTACATTTCCTTCTCTGGTATTCTGACATTCAAGTCGGCGGCGAACATACATGAAGTCGCAAAAGTTGTGCCGGTGGACAGAATGCTTGTTGAAACAGATGCTCCCTATTTGGCACCAGTACCTAAACGTGGCAAAAGAAATGAGCCGTCTTATGTTGCCCATACAGCGGCCTTTTTAGCGGAATTGCGTGGAATGGAATACCAGCAGGTCTTAGAACGGACTGGCGAGAACTTTTTCCGACTTTTCTCTAAGGTTCCAACGGGAGCACTCTAGTTGACGCAAGGGTTGAAAATAACTGTTTTAGGCTCTGGTACTTCCAGCGGTGTTCCGCAGGTTGGCGCTAACTGGGGCGTTTGTGATCCAAACAACCCTAAGAACCGTCGCCGCCGTCCTTCTATCCTGATCGAGAGTGCCAAAACCACCATATTGGTTGATACTGGCCCAGATTTACATCAACAGTTAACGCTCTGGCCGGTGCCGCAGATTGATGCTGTGATCTATACTCATGACCATGCCGATCATACGCACGGTATCGATGACTTGCGGTTCCAGGTCTACAGCCAAGGCCAAGGACCAATTCCTCTTTTTACAGACGAAGCCGCGCTGGAATCTGTTCGGGCCAAATTTGGCTACGCACTGGTATCGACCAACAAGAGCAAGTTTTATCCGGCGCTCCTTGACGATCGAATGGGGCACGACAATCCATTCGTGATCGGTGACCTTGAAGTCAAATGGTTTAACCAACCACACGGTGCTATCCATACCTTGGGTTTGAGAATAGGTGACTTCGCTTACTCCACGGACGCCGTTGATTTTACTGAAGAGCACTTTCAACATTTAGAAGGCGTTAAAACTTGGATCGTTGACGCTGTCCGTTATGCACCGCACCCAAGTCACGCACATCTGGATATGACCTTGTCGTGGGTTGAAAGACTTAAGCCGGAAATGACCTATCTCACCCATATGTCCAATCTCATGGACTATGATACTCTTTGTTCAGAACTGCCCGATCATGTGCGTCCTGCCTACGATGGACTGGTTCTTGAAGTTTAGTCGAACCTAGAAAGATAAGGTCAAGGAACATGACGATGTTGAGTGATGTAAATCTCCCCCTGATCTTGTTTGCAGCTTTCATCGGTGCTGCAAGCCCGGGGCCCTCAACCCTAACGATTGCTGGTATGTCCATGAATGCAGGACGGCGTTACGGCGTGGCCTTGTCTCTAGGGGTTCTGACAGGGTCCTGGTTTTGGTCAGTCTGCGCGGCGTTCGGATTAGGCGCCATCATGCTTGCTAACGCTTGGGCTTTTGAAGTGATGCGCTATCTTGGCGCTGGATACTTGTTGTACTTGGCTTACAAGTCTGCTCGATCCGCATTCAGCGCCAAACCAACCGCCGTGGCCGGAATTACAACGACTTCCTTGTCAAAAGCTTACTCAAAAGGACTAGCCCTTCATCTAACCAATCCCAAGGCTATCCTTTTCTTTGGTTCTTTGTTTTCGATTGCTGTTCCGCCTGGATCTTCTTTGACGGCCCTAGTGGTTGTTATTTGCGCCGTTGGCATTCAAAGCACATTGATATTTGTTGGTTATGCATTACTGTTTTCCAGCGCGCCAATGGTTACAACTTACATGAAACTTAGACGCTGGTTTGAGGCTGTCTTTGCTGTGGCCTTTGGGATCGCTGGTTTTAAAATACTCACAGCTCGTTTGGGCTGAAAATCTGGAGAAATCAGATGAAACACAAGGGCGGTTGTCTATGCGGTTCTGTGCAGTATGAGCTGGAGGGCGAATTGAGGCCATCCATTTCGTGCCATTGCACTCAATGTCGAAAAACCTCTGGGCATTTTTGGTCTGCAACTCAGGTTCCAAATGAAAGGTTCCACCTGATCAAGGAAGAGGGGCTGAAATGGTTCCGTTCTTCAGATTGGGCGCAGCGTGGGTTTTGCCAAAACTGTGGTTCTTCACTTTTCTGGCAGATGGATGGTGAAAGGGCCACATCAGTTGCTTCTGGCACATTAGAAGATGACAGCGATCTCGTTCCCGGCAGACATATTTGTATGGGCACTAAAGGCAACTACTATGAAATCAATGACGGTCTTCCCCAAGAGGAAAAATGGTAAATGTCCATTCTAAAAAGAACGAAAATCTACGGTAAAGCAGAAGCCCTGTTGGTGAACGGAACACCAGACAAGTCGCTTGCGACTGAGGGCGTCGACAAGGTGGAGGCTGATTATGGAGGCTTCGTTGGCGACAATCACTATGGCGAAACTCGAGCGTCTTGTGTTCGTGTAAAGGCACAGTATCCTGAAGGTACAGAAATCAGAAACGTACGTCAGATCTCCATTCTGTCTGTTGAAGAGCTGGCCATTGTGGCTGAACGAATGGGGATACCTGTCGTCAAACCAGAATGGGTTGGCTGCAATCTGTTACTATCGGGCATTCCAGATTTCACACAGGTGCCGCCGTCATCCCGACTGGTTTTTGAAGGCGGGGCTGCATTAGCAATCGATATGGAGAACGGGCCCTGCAGATATCCGGGCGATGTCATGGAAGAGTTTCATCCTGGTTGCGGCAAACTCTTTGCGCCTTCTGCGATGAACCTTCGAGGTGTGACTGCTTGGATTGAAAAGATAGGTACAATTGAAGTTGGCGAAACCTGCCGCCTTCATATCCCGCCGCAACGGATCTACTCCCATGCTTAACTGAACGAAAATTGGCTCACTCCCATTGTCGAAAAAGGAGTGAGCCAGAAACGAAAGTTCGACGCAGATCAACTTCTGTTGATTACTTTATAGTCAGCGTCGCCTTCATATTTGGATGGAACCTGCAAAAGTAGTTTGTCGCCATGTCTGCGGTTACTTCCAAAACATAGCTTTCATCAACCTTTAGACGGCCACTGTTCCATGTTTTGTCTTTAGCAGTCGCAGTGTGAGGCGCGATGTCCATGTTTATCCATTTGATCTGATCGCCTAGCGATACTTCCAGACTGTCAGGCACAAATTTGAATTTGTGGATTTTGACCTCATGCACGACGCCAGATTCTGTTGCGTTTACTGACCCAGCTATCGCTAGGGAAGCCAACGAGGCACCAAGTACGCCAGCTAGAAACTGGCGTCTTAGAGAAAACTTACTCCGCAAGTTGGTCAACCATCATTTGTGCATGGCCTTCGTGGACTTTAAAGATCTCGAGGCCTCTCTCGAACAGCGCCTTTACTTCTGCGTTGTCGATGTTCGGGATGAATGTGTTTTCCACCAAGTCGTTCACAGCCTTGTGGTAACCAAGTTCGTTGGCTGCATAGGCCCTGTCAAAATCTGCTCCACGCAAAGCGGCGAGGTCATTAATAATACCTTCCGCATTTGCATTTAGTGTTTGGCTCAAGAAGTTGTCTTGAGCCTCGGCACCCAATTTGGCCAACAGAGCAAGTGCTGCGGTGTTAACAGCTTCATGATCGTTGATCATGGTTTGAGCAAAGGTTCTGACCTCAGCATTTGCAGAGATCGCAAGTGCCAGGTGCGCGTAGCGAATATCAATGTTGTCGGCGACATAAGCAACATGAGCGATTTCGAGATCGTTCAGTTCAGCAGGGTTATCAGCAACGGCGGTAGTTGCGAGCAAAAAGCTCATTGAGAGAGCTGCTAGGGTTTTTTTGATCATTGTAATCTCCAATTAATGTTGATGCGTACAGAAAACAGCAAGAGATGGAATTAATGAATAGCTGATAATTCATAATAAATGCTCGATCGTTCAGCTTTATGGACAGGGTGCCTTGTTTGTGAGAAGCTGTGATTGTTATGTCAGATCTTTTAAGCGATGTTTTTTCACGGCTCTCCATAAAGGGGGCTCTCTACTTCAGGACGGATTTCTCACCGCCTTGGGGTGTTGAGGTCCCTGAATTCGAAAGAGTTTGTCGGTTCCACTTTGTTCACCGAGGTGAATGTGTTGTTCAGATTTTGCCCTCGGGTGAAACTCGGAAGCTTACGCAAGGGGACTTGGTGATAATTCCCCATGGTGCGAGTCACGCTCTTTCTTCCGATCTTTCGGGTAAGCCCGAAATTCTGCCACTTGATCAGGTGCTTGAAGAGTCTGGCTACGACGGGACCGGGTTCTTAGTCTATGGCGGACGAGGTGACAAAGAGCAGGATGCTGCAACATAGCTTATCTGTGGGCATATTTCATTTGCGACTGATGCGAAGCATCTAATCTTTGAACGTTTGCCTTCACTGATTCATATTGAAAACTACGGTGAGACAGCGGGCCGATGGATGGATGCGACCTTAAGGATGATAGCTGACGAGACGAGTGGTTCAAACATTGGGGGTGACCTTATTGCTCTCAAGATGTCTGAAGTTATCTTCGCGCAGGCCATCCGTAGCTTCATTGAAGGGCAGGAAGGGTACCAAGCCGGTCTGTCAGGTTTCGCCGACCCCAAGCTGTCTCGAGCACTTGACGCTTTCCATCATGCACCGGCCCAAACTTGGACGGTTGAAGGCTTGGCACAAGTTGCTGGTCTTTCTAGAACGGCATTTTCACAACAGTTCTCTGCAAAAATCGGACAGACACCTTTGCAGTATTTGACATCGTGGAGAATGCAGATCGCTCGGCAATGCCTGTCAGAGCGGAATGCTTCTGTTACAGATGCAGCTGAACTGGTGGGCTATGCATCAGAATCGGCCTTTGCAAGAGTGTTCAAAAAGGAAGTTGGTATGACACCCGCTGCCTATAGATCAAACGCTTGAGCAGGTATTTGCCTCGTGATAGATGCGTTCGTATCGATAAATGTACGATCTGCAAGGTTTGGTGAACTTCTGAGACTAGGGAGCAAGCCAACTTATAGATATTTTCTCGTCATCATATTGGCGCTGATGCCATACAATTTTCGGGAAACCAATCTATGCCTCGCTTCATTACTAAAACTATTCACGCCTATTTAGACTACCCAGTAGCACTTTCTTTGGTGGTCCTTCCAATTCTACTCAATCTTGGACAAACCAATCCTTCGGCTCTTTGGTTGTCTATCGTAACCGGTGTGGCTGCATTCTTCTTAACCGTTCTGACTGACCATCACCTGGGCTTGATCAAAATCTTGCCGTACAAATTTCATCTGACAGTTGATATGTTGGTCGGCATCGTTTTCGTGGTCGTGCCATTTGTGCTTGGTTTCGTTGGAATTGATGCCATTTACTACTGGGTTAACGGTATTGCCGTTCTAATTGTTGTGACTTTGCACCAGCCTGAAACTGCCTAATTAGCCAGAGACGCAAACCTAGTTGAGCCCCACAGGCTTTGCAGGTGGGGCTCATGTCCGAACATAAAGCTCTGCGGGGTTATTCTCAACTTTGTAATCCCAGGCGGTCTTATTAGTGGCCATTGCAGCATTGACCACTTGCTTTTGAGACAGTCGGTCCCAGACGTCCTTTTCAATGAAGTCGAGATCGAATTGGCCTCCTGTGATGATAGAGTTCAATTCATCTTCAATGTCTTTTAAAGTTGGGTCACCGGCGCGGTTGTCCCATTCACCGGGATCTGTTTCAATGTTGAAGAGTTGCGGGGCAGAGCGATGGCAATAATGGTACTTCCAGGCACCTTTTCGAACCATGAAACTGGGTCGCATGATGCCTTCACCATGATATTCAGAAATGACAGGCACTTCTTCTAAGGTACTGCCGTTGACGGCGGGCATTAGAGAACGACCAGCCATAGGCCTGACAGATTCCTGACCAACGATATCGAGTAAGGTTGCAGGAAGGTCAATAAGTGAAACGGGTGTCGAGACTTCACGCGGCTTTGCTCCTGGATAATCGATCATGAGCGGTATCCGCGCTGACCATTCATAGAGGCTGCGCTTTTGGACCAGTGCTTTCTCACCAAGCATTTCGCCGTGATCCGATGTCAGGATGACGATGGTATCGTCCCTGAGACCTTGCTCATCCAGAACAGCGATCAACTCTCCTAGTTTATCATCCACGTAATGGGCCAGGGCTGCAAAACCACGTCGCATAGCTATGAGATGTTTTGGATCACGAATATTTTTGCGGTCAAGGCCGTACCAACGAATAAATGCGCGATCAAAGTCGGAGTACTTTTCTTCCATATCATCAGGATAGTACGGCAACGGGAGATCAGCGTCTTTGTAGAGCTCCCAGTATTTGGTCGGAACTTGGTAAGGTGGGTGAGGGTTTGTGTATGAAACTGTCAACAGGAACGGTTTGTCTTTTGGTGTGTGGCGTAGGTATTCAAGGGCGCGGAATTGAGTTTCTTCATCATATTGCAGCTCCTTGCTCCAACCAGGCCCAATATTTTCTGCCTGGTACTGTGGCGCAAAATCAAACGCCATAGCTTCGGGATCATTCTCATCTAGGAGAGGATAGGACCAAATAAACCCTGAAGGATAAATGTCGGTGTTAAGGCGTCGATTAAAGCCATGCAGTTGATCGGCCCCAACGAAATGCATCTTCCCAGACAACACAGTGTCATAGCCGGCGTTGGTCATGTAGTGAGCAAATGTAGGGATGAAGCTGTGATAAGGGTCGCCGTTATCATAACAACCAGTTGTGGAGGTATAGAGTCCGGTCATTAAACACGACCTTGCTGGCACACAAATTGGGCTTGGAGAATAGGCTGTCGTGAAGTGCACACTTCTTTCAGCCAATGCTTTCATATGTTTAGTTTTAGCAATGGGATAACCACAAGCCTCAAGCATAAACGGGGTCATTTGGTCTGCAATGACAAGAAGGACATTAGGCTGTTTCATGTTACTCTCCCGGAACAATCATCAAGTTCGACAAGGCCGTTGTTTCTTGGCCCACCCCACTTTGTTTGACGCCAAGACGTGCGCCTTCAATCGCTTGGGTAGGTTTGTTCTGTGATAGTTTCCAAGTGCCTTGAATGTCGCTGACGTCCATCGCTATAGGCACAATCTGAATGGCCATTTTATCAAAGGCGCGTTGATCCATTTTGTCGATTGTCCACGGCTTCTTTGGCTTCAGTCGATCCTCCATTGATGCGCTCAGTCGTTCGAGCACACCTCGCAGTTCTGAAGCTGGAAGTTTCTTGAGAGTGCCCCTCACGTGCACAGCTACGTAGTTCCACGTTGGCACCTGATTTTCGATCCAATACCAGTCGGGTGAAATGTAGGCGTCACCACCAGACACTGACATTACAGCGGGTTGGTCTTGGTCTAGAAGCTTCATTATTGGATTGTTACGCTGGAGATGAGCCTCCAGGTATGACCCGTCTTCGGAAAGTTGAAAGGGTATATGACTTAACAAAGGACCTGTGTCAGAGTTGATTGCCAAAATACCGAAGCTCCGTTCTTGCGCAAAGGAGATATTTTGTTCTTCGGCTGTCTGTTTATAAACTGGATTTGGATGCATCTCGACCTCAATCAATTGGTATAGAGACAGCTTACTTGGAATTGGCCTTACAAAAAGAACCTGTTTCAAGAATTTTCACATGCCAATTCTTTATGAGACCTCAGCATAACTAGAGGATTCCCATAGGCTGGAATATTTGGTAACTTTTGTCATGCAGAAACCTTTCGTCAGCCAACCCGAACTTTTTGTG
>CAJQQJ010000429.1 GCA_905480445.1 uncultured Alphaproteobacteria bacterium
TATTCATGACGACAATTCAGTTCAAAAATCCCAACATTTCCTACAGAAATTTAGCGATATTTTTTGCCGTTTTCTTAGTCGCGGCTAGCATGGTCTTTATCGGTCCCGCTCACGCTGGCTACTGGGTTAAAGACGATGCAGGCGGGGTCAGGTTAATCAGTGATGGTAGCGAAGAAGTCATAAGGATTGGCCCTGTTGATGATGTGGGCGAGGTTTATTTTTCTACAGAAAAACTGAAACTATCAGGTGAAGCTGGGAACTTTCAATGGGTTGGATTTACTAACGAAGCCGCAAGCGGAGACTTCGACGATTCCGGCGTTCATAAACTCTTGGTTCTGAGGCGTAACCAAGAAGATTGGGAAGATGATTACAGGGAGGATTACCAAGCCTGTGCCCTCAGAAACCCGAATTATTGGCCGGGTACCTGCTGGGCTTCTTGTACCAACAATGAATATTGCGACGGTGTGAATTCAGAGACGGAGATTTCTGTATATGCAAGTTTTCCTTTAGATGAACTCCCTTACTTCATCTCTATATTGCGCCATTACAAATACCTGATGTTCAAGTTTGAGGATCGATGGGCCTATGAAGAAATCGGGGATCTGCCAGACTTGCTAGAGAAACACGGAGTTTCAAAACCCGCGCTGAATGCTGCGACCAGCGATGATCTCCAAAACTGTCTGGAACCTAACACTTATCCTAATGGCAATGCCTGCGACAAGATTATTGAAACTGGGTATGTTGATGGCAGACAGGTCACAGATGATGAAATGGGCCAGGCCTATATTCAACGAACCAATACTCTTGGCCTTACAGGAGCAATCCACGATGCTGATCTGCTAACGCAACGGGTGGAATTGGTCTCAAAGGGAATTGACTACCTTGAAAAGGGTGAAGACATCAGCCTGATCCGTTGGGGAT
This sequence comes from uncultured Alphaproteobacteria bacterium, assembly GCA_905480445.1. Taxonomy (GTDB): domain Bacteria; phylum Pseudomonadota; class Alphaproteobacteria; order UBA7985; family CAJQQZ01; genus CAJQQZ01. The sequence continues at coordinate 922 of CAJQQJ010000429.1, forward strand.
ATTTTAACCGTTCTGGCCTCTACGAAGAGCTTGAACAGCACAAAAAGGCCATTGCCGACATCAATACTTACATCGCCTTGGACGGGCCCTACATAAGCAACGCACTTTCAAGTCGCGCAAAGGCGTACCTTGCACTGGGCAAGCGCAAATTAGCAATTTCTGACTACAAAAAGGCGATTGAATTGGCAGGTGACCCCGTCGCTGAAACCATTGCAAGACTAGCGTTGCAAGAGCTGGAGGACTAGCTCCAGCTAAAATATCCTGCCCAGCATTGAATGATGCCGAGCATTCGAACGGGATCGCGCTTGCGGGGTTAGGGGGCGAGTGTTACGCTAACACAATAGCCTGTCTGCGAAGCCTCATTCACGAAAGGTGGGGCTGTCCGGACGCTTTGGTGACAACTAGCAATCACGCTTGTTAAATTACTCAACATAGAAAGTCCCCCAATGCCCTCAACATTTCCACTACGCGTGGTTCGCCTTATCAGTGTGTTCATGTTCGGATTTGCGGTGTTCTCGGTCGCACCGACCCTGATATCCCCCAGCCAAGCAGCGGCGACTTGCTCTTGTTTCTCGACCAACGATATTGTTGAGCGATGTGAAGTTCTGGCCTCCAACGCAATCATTCAATCTGACCGGTTCCTGACTCTGAGTTGCCGTCCACCGTCAGAGCCCGATCACATACAGCGCTATGTTACTGGCGATTACGCTGTCGCGAACGATGTGCCAATGGATTGGACTTGTACGACAATTCGCATCCCCGATGATGGATCCAGATGGATAAACGAAGAAACACATATCTCCCAAGAGGAAGAGCAAGCTTGTGACCAGGTTATCCAGGAGGCAGTGAAGCTACTGGAGGTCAAAGACGATCCAGAAATAGTCAAAGCCTGTGCGAAAGAATGCACACCTGAGGGAATGATTGCCGTTTGCGAAGGCTTCTGGAATAAGATTGCAAAAGAAGCAAAAGACGAAGGAGAAGATTTTCCACAATCAGAACTCGACGAGGCGCTAGCCGGTTGTACACAAAGAGAACCTGATACGCAGGCGTGCAAGGCCGAGTGTTTATAGCTCTGCTTAAATCCTGCCCCTCCATTGACGGATGGCGGGAAAATCAGAATAGATACGACGAAATGAAATGCGGTTAGGTTTGTTGTTTTGCTTAAGTGAATCTAACCCGCCCGCCTAACTGACCGAAGGGAACCTCACATGGCCACGCCGCTCCTTATCGACATTGTATCAGATGTCATGTGCCCTTGGTGCATCATTGGGTATCGTCAGTTGGCGTTGGCGCTAGAGGCGACAGCGACCGCGCATGAGATCCACTGGCACCCCTTCGAGCTGAACCCCAATATGCCCCAAGAAGGGCAAAACGTGCGCGAGCACATAATGGAGAAGTATGGCTCAACGGCTGAGCAATCTGACCAGAGCCGCCAGCAGATGACCAGGCTCGGGGCGGAGCTTGGTTTTGATTTCAAGTTTACCGACGACCTGCGCATGCATAACACTTTCAATACGCACCAAGTTCTCCATTGGGCAGGTGAGCAGGGTCGAAAGTCTGATTTGAAAATGGCTTTGTTCACAGCGCATTTCACAGATGGACGCGACTTGTCTGACATAGCAGTCTTGGCCGATGTGGCGGGAGAAATTGGCCTGGATCGAGACGAAGCATTGACCGTTCTGCAAGACCAGCGCCTGGCACCTAAAGTCCGTGAGGAATTAAACTTCTGGACCCAACAAGGCATCAGTGGTGTCCCATCAGCGGTCTTTAACCGCCAACACTTGGTAACCGGCGCGCAAGGTGTTGATAACTACAAGAATATCTTACAGCAGTTGGCTGCGCACCACGGTGAGGATTAACGAAGAGGACTTAATCGCGCGTTAGTCTGTCGGCCCATTTTTCTGACCAGGTTCCGAAGGGTTTAAGCATCTCGAAAAGTTCTAAGCCTGTAGCAGTAAGCTGATAGCCCTTGTCGCCTCTTTGGATCAGGTCACTTGACGTCAACTCTTTTAAGCGCCTGTTCAAGACGGTCGGGGAGACCATCTCGCAACTTTGTTGGAGCTGTCTGAAAGTCATAGCATCGCGTGACAATTGCCAGATCACGCCAAGCGCCCAGCTTCGCCCAAGTAAATCAAATAGCGCCATGATTGGCTTTCCAGATTTTGATCCCCGAACAGGCTCTCCCGGTTTTGGAACTTTCGACGTCACAGTATGCCTCCTCTTGCTACTTATTAGGTAGCGTTGTATTGCTATCTAAAGAGTAGCATAGATGTGAGGCGTGACCATGCTTATTTTTCCTGTTGCCGCGGCGTTAGCTGCATCCTTTGGATGGGCAGCCGGAATTGTCTTGGCACAGAGACCGGCGCAATTACTCGGCTCCTTTGAGTTTACGCGCATCCAACTGATTGCTTGCTCTGCTATTCTGACGGTTATCTGTAGCGGTCTTGGCTATTGGCAATCGGTTGCTTGGGGCTATTGGGTATCTTTTGTATCGAGTATTTGCTTTGGCATCGTTTTGGGTAACCTTGCGATGATTGAATGCTTGCGCCGAGGGGGACCAAGACGCACAGAATTGCTTTTGTCATTGAAGGCCCCAATGGTGGCTCTAATGGCCTATGTCTGGTTGGGGGAATTGCCTTCAGTTACAGATTTTTTCGGAGCCAGCATTACGCTCTCAGGCGTTGCACTCGCGGTCTTCTACGGCAGCAATAAACATTCGCAGGGCGATGTAACAACCGGTTCCATGATATCTATTGTTTTGCTTGGTATCGCCGCAGCGGTGTTTCAGGGCTTCGGCTTCCTCATCATGAAACCAGCAATGGTCGCGGGAACAGAACCCTTAGCAGCATCTGCCATCCGCCTCCTGGGAGCGGCGTTCCTAATCTCTGCCGTTGCATTGTGGCCCGCAAAGATGTTTCGGGCGAAAAGTGAATTATCTCCAAAATTATTAGGGCAAACCATATTACCAGGTTTTATCGGCTACGGCGTTTCTTCGTCGTTACTTCTATACGCTTTTGCGAATTTTGATGCTGGAATTGCAACAGTTCTTGGTTCTTTGGCCCCAGTGCTTGTGCTTCCAATTCTCTGGCTTAAAGAAGGTCTGATTCCCCAGCCTCAAGCGATCTTAGGAGCAATCTTGGCAGTGCTTGGAACGGCTGTGATGGTGATGTTTTAAGGCACAACAAAAAGAACTTGATAGGCTTCGTTTTACCCAAACAAATGGGAAAAATGCGGATGGGTTACGAATAGAGCTCGATCAACATTTGTTTCTTTCTTCCAGCCGAACTTGGCCTATCATATGGCTGTATGAGATCGATGCAAAATCGGGGAGTTGGAAAGAAACTCCAACCGGGCGTGACGGCTTACTCATCGACGTGAGCCAAGAAAGTCATATGAATTTCACCGTGAGTCACAGTTTCAAAAACTTCAATTTGCGCTGCCTCCAGTAATTCTTCCCAGATTTGCTTGGTATGCTCATAGGCAAGATTGAAAAACTCCACCGTTACAAACTTCTCCCAGCCAGCTTCCAGCGTTTTAAATTGTTCCAATTCCTCATGTGTCGCTACAACTTCTTTTAGTTCATCTTGAACTAGTGGTTTACCATGTGCTAAACAGTCTCGAAATTCTTTCAGTAGTTTTAAGGTGCTAAAAGGTTCTTGGCCAAAATTGGCTTCTAGCCCTAAATGATTTGATAGCTTCTTGGCCTTGTCTTTGAGAGCGTTCTTCTCATTCCAATCTTTCAGCAGTTTCGAACCTAAGAAATTCATTCTAGCTTCGATTGTAAAGGCCAACATGGTTAATCCCGCCATGATCTCAAGGCTGATCCCCTCTTCGTCGCGCCATGCATCGAAGCGGTTTTTGAAATAGTAAGTGCAGTTTCCTAAGTCATTGTGGATGTAGACGTGTTTCTTTGATTCAATGAGTGCTTTTATTTTGCTCATGTTTACTTCCTTTTTGGCTAACGAATTTGTTGGGCCCAAGAAGTGACGGCCGCGAAACTGAGCCTAATTAACCCTTAATCCACGGAAGGGCCAGAAGGACTCCTAGTTTCCCAGCTTCAGTAAATCTCCGTATCCAGTGATCTCGCCCTTGTACCCTGACAAGCGCAGGCACTGCCAAACCATGGCTTGGTTGGCGGTTACGATGGGCTTGCCGAGTGCCTTCTCAATTCTGTCGACAACATCTACTGCTCTGATGGCTGTGCAGGAGATGAACAGTGCTTCGGCATCTGGGCGATCTGCCTCAAGTGCGGCCTCAAAGATTGCTTCTGCGGGCACGGCGGCCATAACCTCATTGTCTTCAATGTGAAAAGAGGTAAAGCCGCAGACTTGCTTGCCGTTCGCCTCAAGATTTTCAGCGATCAGCTGGTTCACGTCATCGACGTAAGGCGTCAAGACGGCCAACTTCTGCGCGCCGAACCTGTTTAAGGCCTCGAGAGATGCCGTGATTGGGGTGACAACGGGAACGCCTGGCCTGGTCGCGTGAATGTATCCGCATATGGCATCATAGCCCATAACAACGGTGCCGGACGTACAGCTGTAGGCCATAACGTCGAGCCTACCTTCGGGCACGATCAACGAGGCAGCCGTGGTGATCTTAGGCCCCATGAGCGCCAACGTTTCTGGCGTGCACTCGGTCGTGTTTGGGACCCGGCTTGTAAAGAGTGCAACGTCGTCGTTGGGTTTCATGTTGATGAAATCACGCTCAGTCGCGTAGTCATTCGACAGCACAACAAGTCCAATGCGATGGCGTCCCGGCCCGTCGTCGGGGACCAGTGG
>CAJQQJ010000430.1 GCA_905480445.1 uncultured Alphaproteobacteria bacterium
TAGGAACGAGCTCTTCAATGTCGCTGCAATCTGATTTCCGTCGATGGCCATAAGCGATCATCCCAATCGCCTCATCTTCGGGCCAAGAGGTCATAATGGAGTTTATTGTGTCTTTTGCTATGTCAATCTTATGGGCACCGCCGATCTCTCCCCACATAGAATTAGAGGCATCGAGCACCAGCATTGTGTCGGCGCGTGACGGCCCAATCAAGAGGGCTGCAGAAATTGCAAGGGCCGTGATTGTGGCTTTTACTTTTATCATGCTGAACTCCAATTATATTCTATTTGACCTTAAGAAGTGGCAGTAGTGTGTCGCTAAGATTAATGATGAGCGCCGTAAGTCTAAACAGTTGAAGCGACGAACTATGCAGGTGTAGTTGCGTAAGTCTGCTCGCAATTGAGGTCTATCGTAAACTACTTCATTAATTTGTGATGGTGTCAGAGGCTCTAGGATTGCTTGAGCGACCATCAGTTAAAAGTTTAATCTTCTTGGATTTCGTTTTCTTATCCCCGTTATTGAACAGCAGTTCTGAATTCGGTTGTGAGTTTGTGAAACTAAATTCGACTTTGGCGCCAACTACTGTACTGGAAAACGGAAAGCCAATCGTCAGTACGACTGCAAGAACTGTTCTTATATTTCTCATTTTTCTTCCAAGAAGTTTGCGTTCTACTGAACAATGCCAGGAAACATTCTTCTTGAAAATCATTAATTTACCTTCGGGATCTTGTTGATCTCAAGTAAAGCAAATTGGTCAGTCGAAATATGACATCGCTTTCAGGGGACAAGTTTTTGGAATTAGCAGCTAGAAAATCTATCATGACCGCTATTGTCATGGTTCTGTTTGGTGCGATCCTATTTGTCATTCAAGATAGCGGTATCAAGTGGTTGACCGCTGAGCTCGCAGTTTTACAGATCATCTTTGTGCGTAGTTTATTTGGGATGGTATTCCTCTACAGCGGAACCAAAATACTAGGTGGCAAGATGGACCTGAAAGTTCATCAGCCCTGGTTGTTGTTGTTCAGAACAAGCGTAAACGTCGTGTCCTGGTGTTTGTTTTTTACAGGCCTCAAGTATTTGGAGCTTGCGACAGCGACGGCTCTTTTCTTCTCATTCCCACTTTTCTTGACGGCTCTTTCTGTCCCAATTCTAAAGGAGCAAGTTGGGTTGCGTCGTTGGACAGCGATCATTGTCGGCTTCATTGGAGTTGTTTTGATGACCAAACCGGGCGGTGGGTTTCAGTGGCCTATGTTACTGATGCTATCGGCTGCCTTTGGTTGGGCCCTGGTGGCACTGGCAACTAGGAAGCTGGGAGAACAGCAATCAGCCCAGTCCATTCTGTTTTATACTCTGTTGGGTTTTGCATCCACGATGTGGATTCCTCAGATTTGGCTCTGGCAACCAATGGACAGCGACGCTCTCCTGCTCATAGCCTTGGTGGCGCTGTTTGGTGTTACTGCGCAGTTTTTGATAACCAAAGCCTACACACTGGCTAATCCCTCCATTACGTCACCTTTTGAATACACTGGTCTGGTGTGGGCGGCTTTGTTCGGCTTTGTGATCTGGAACGATATACCTGATTGGATATCTATCGCGGGCGGGCTGCTAATCGTCAGCAGTGGCATCTTCATCATCTATCGAGAATACAGGCTTTCGGCAGAAGACTAGTCAGATTTTTTTCCACATAGTGAAAAGCGATTTTACTATGTGCTTTTCCTCCTCTAAACAATGTGGAGGAGGAGTTGTCGGATGCCAGAAATCAAAAAGCCGAATAGCACGAACAAGGGGCAAGTACAGTCACTCGTCAAGGCTTTGCAATTGTTGGAAATCTTGGCGAACGGAAATGGTGGGCTTTCGCTAAAGGAAGTGTCTGGGCAATCCGGTTTTCCTCCCTCAACAACACACCGACTTCTATCGACATTGCAGCAAGAGAAGTTTGCGCGTTTCGATGCTGACAATCTCTCCTGGTCCGTCGGAGTTAAGACATTTGCTATTGGTAATGCTTTTGTCCGTGATCGCGACCTGATCCAGACTGCAAGACCGCATATGAAGGCCCTCATGGAAACAACGGGTGAGACTGTGAACTTGGCAGTGCAAAGCGGTGATGTCGCGGTCTACGTTGCACAGGTAGAGTCACGTCAAATGATGCGAGCAATGGCGGCACCAGGGATGCGGGTTCCTCTTCATTGTTCAGGCGTCGGCAAAGCGATGCTGGCCGTTCAATCTGAGCAAGAAAGAGCTGCCATCTTAACCAAGACTGGCATGCGTCGTGTCACAGAGAAAACGATAACAGATGTTGCCGATATGAGGCGTGCCTTTGCAGATGCGCTGCGTGATGGTTACGCTATTGACGACGAAGAACATGCCGTTGGCCTTCGCTGTGTCGCTTCACTTATTTACAATGAGAACAGAGAACCTGTCGCGGGCTTATCTTTGTCGGGCCCTTTGGCGCGAATTCCTGATACGAAGTTTCAGGAATTGGGCAAACTCGTGTGCTCGACAGCTGAGCGTATTACTTTAGAATATGGTGGAAACTCGCCGGTTACGATGAATTAGACAATGAACTAGCCCGTGAACTAGACGGTGTACTAAAAGGATTAGAAATGTCATTCACAATTGTTGAACAAGCCCCTGCACGAATGAACCGCTCTGAGTTGGCGGTTCCTGCAAGCAAAATGCGGTTTTTAGAAAAAGCCGCTCAGTCGACTGCCGACGTAGTCTTCTTAGATTTAGAAGACGCAGTTGCCCCGGATGAAAAGCCGCAGGCTCGCAAGAACGCCATACAGGCTATTCAGGAGCTTGATTGGGGGAACAAAACGCTGTCTGTTCGTGTGAACGGTCTCGATACCCATTACATGTACCGCGATGTGATTGATATCATTGAACAGTCAGGCGAACGCTTGGATATGTTGATGTTGCCGAAGATTGGGACCGCTTCTGATATATATGCGCTTGATATGCTTTGCACGCAAGTTGAGGATGCCGTTGGGCGAAAGAAACGTTTAGGCTTTGAGATCATTATCGAAACTGCTCTTGGTATGGCGAATGTGGATCAGATAGCTGCGGCTTCGAAACGTAATGAATCTCTTCATTTTGGTGTCGCTGACTATGCTGCCTCGACGCAAGCACGCACGACGATGATTGGCGGGCCGCACGCGGATTACGGTGTGCTCACTGGCTCTGCTGAAGACAAAAACCGCGAGTACCATTGGGGCGACATGTGGCATTATGCTGTGTCGAGGATGGTGGTTGCTGCTAGAGCCCACGGGTTGCGGGCGGTCGATGGACCCTTTGGCGATTTTTCCGACCTTGAGGGTTTTAGAGCGCAAGCGAACCGAGCTTCTGTTCTGGGGTGCGAAGGGAAATGGGCCATTCACCCATCTCAGCTTGATCTCGCCAATGAGGTCTACAGCCCTTCGGATACCGATATTACGAAAGCAAAACGTATCCTCGACGCCATGGTTGAAGCTACCGCGCAAGGTTTGGGAGCAGTATCGCTTGATGGTAGATTGATCGACATTGCCTCCATCAAACAAGCGGAGAACCTAGTCAAAAAGGCGGAACAGATAGCTGCTTCTTCTTAAGGAAACCACCGATGTTACAGTTACCCAAAGCTGATCCAGATATCGTTAACCGCAAAGCGGAAATAGTTTCTGCTTTGCGATCGATTGTTTCTGAAGTTAGTGCGGTTATCGATAAAGAAGACGAGCTCCGTCCTTTTGAAACAGATGGCTTAGCGGCCTATCGTCAGATGCCTCTAGCGGTTGTTCTGCCATCCACAACGGAAGAAATCGCGGCTGTTCTGAGGTACTGCAACGACAAAGCCGTAAAGGTCGTAGCCCGTGGGGCAGGGACGTCGCTCGCTGGTGGCGCGCTGCCGCTTGGTGATGCCGTTGTACTTGGGGTCTCTAAGATGACCTCAATTCTGGATATCGATTATGACAACCGGACAGCGACGGTTCAGGCTGGCGTGACTAACATCAACATTACCAATGCTGTTTCCGGTGACGGATTTTTCTATGCGCCAGACCCATCCAGTCAACTGGCCTGCACTATTGCTGGCAACATCGGGATGAATTCTGGCGGTGCACATTGTCTCAAATATGGTGTGACGACGAACAACGTCTTGGGCCTGAAGGTTGTGCTCATGGACGGTTCAATCGTCGAGTTTGGCGGTCATCATCTGGATGCTAACAGCTACGACCTGATGGGATTATTCATTGGTTCCGAAGGCATGATGGGGGTTGTGACGGAAATCGTCGTCAGGATTTTGCGAAGCCCAGAAGGCGCGCGGCCCATGCTTATGGGATTTAAGGCTAATGAGGATGCCGGCGCCTGCGTAGCGTCCATTATCGCCTCAGGCATTATACCTGTAGCCATCGAGTTTATGGACCGCCCAGCTATTCATGCTGCAGAGAACTTCACGAAAGCTGGCTATCCTCTCGACGTCGAGGCCATGCTGATCATTGAGGTCGAAGGATCTGATGAGGAAATTGACGATCAACTTGAAAGGATCAAGGCGATCGCAAAA
>CAJQQJ010000431.1 GCA_905480445.1 uncultured Alphaproteobacteria bacterium
GTTTTTTGATCCAATAAGATAACTGAAAACATATCTAACACGAATGTGCGTCGGGTCTAGACATAAGCTCTTGCCAAGATGTTTGAGGGCCCTAACTAGAACATAAGAAACACAAAGCTGGCAAAGTAATTCCCATGACCAATTTCTCTATTTATTCCCTTGAAACTGCACCTCCAAGAGCTGAACAGACCGCCCAAAATGTGGCGAAGAAATACGGCAGCATCCCCAATTTAGTGGGCGCCTTGTTAGAAGCACCTGAGGTAGCTCAGGCCTATGTAGACTTAGGCGATGCCCTTAAGAATTCTGCCTTTAGCGCAAAAGAAAGGCACGTCGTTTGGTTCACAATCAACCGCTTGCATGACTGCCGCTATTGCATGGCAGCACACACAACCATGGCTAAGGGTGAAAAAATTGATGCCGCCGTTATTGAAGCCGCCCGTGGCGATGAGGATTACCCAAATGAGCGCCTAAATCTCTTGAAAGAATTCACAACGAAAATGGTCATGAACCGAGGCTGGGTCGAACCCATAGAGGTTCAAGAGTTTGTTGAAGCTGGATTTTCAAACCGTCATGTCCTGGACATCGTTCTGGCTATCTCTCACAAAGTGATATCGAACTACACCAACCATTTAGTTGAGACGCCACTTGATGATCGCTTTTCTGCTAACCGTTGGTCGCCTCCCGAATAGTTAGTTTGAGGGTTTTTTGACAAACTTTTGTTCTGTCACAACTGTGCCCCATTGATCGCCCTCTTGTTGTTCAACCAGCGAGAAGCCAAATTTTTCATAGAGCGCTCTTGCTGCATCGAGGCCTTCGAATGTCCAAAGATGGACTTCACTGAAATCCTTTTGATCGCAAAAGCGCAGCGCTGTTTCCAGAAGCCGCTGCCCCCAACCGCCGCCTCGTGCAAATTCCCCAACGATGAACCAACGCAAGTGCGCAGTACCAGCACCTAAATCTTCGCCATCTATCGCGATTGAGCCCAAAATACCTTTGTCATTTTGAAGGGACCAAATTTGATTAATAGGGTTACCGAGGTGGGGCAAGAATTCGCTGAGGCCGTCACCAACGACCCTTTCAAAAGCAGCACCGAAACCAGAAGCTGGGCGATAATAGTCCATATGCAGTTTGACGATTGCTTCCGTCAGACCAGCGACCTTTCCCGGCACAATTTGAATGTCGCTCGTTGTCATTCCTGCTTCCCCTGAGACATTGACTTGCCGACCTAATATGCCATAGAGCTGCTCGCAACTCTACAACTTGGCTTTGCTAAATGTTCGCTTCTCTCCTTCCGTTTTTTGCTTTGATCGGACTTGGCTATTTTGCCGGTCGATTCAAGTTGGTCTCTGCGGAAGGTGTGAACGGAATCAATTCCTTCATTCTCTATTTTGCGATGCCAGCGCTAACGTTACACGTGTTGACGAAGTTGCCAATTGAACAGGTTTTCGAGTGGCGTTTCATGGCCAGTTATGGTGCCACCGCCGTCACAGTTTTTTTAGGCATGGTTCTGTTTCAACGTTTAGTTCTCAAAACTGATGCAAAGTTGGCTTCAGTGCGGGCTGTTTGTATGGCTTGGGCCAATGCCGTCTATCTGGGCTTGCCTATCATGCTGGTTCTGCACGGCAAAAAAGGCCTCATCATACCCATGTGGACTATAGTGATAGATTTAATGGTTACAGCAACATTGGCAATGATTTTTCTAGAAGTCGCTCAGTCAAAGAACACGTCGTTCTTCGTCATTGCGAAAAAGATCGCCAGAGGCCTCTATACCAATCTCTTCTTTTTGTCAGTGGTCGCGTGCTTCGCTATTTTGCTGCTGGAAATTCCAATACCTGCACCCATTGCAAACCTTGCGGATTTCTTGGCTGACGCTGCGGCTCCCGCGGCTCTCTTTGCGATTGGCGCGGGCCTTGCCACTCATAAGATCGAAGGCAGCCAGGGCGAACTCGCCGTATTCACCCTCCTTAAGTTCGTCTTGGTCGTGCCTGTGGCAGCCTTTTTTGCCTACCTTGTCTTCGATTTACCTAGGTGGTTGGCTATGTCCGCAGTTGTCATTTCTTGCCTGCCTGTTGCCGGAAACTGCTTCTTGATCGCCAAGCGTTACAACTCAGGTGTGGCAACGTCGTCGGCTCTGATTTTGACAACAACGTTGATCAGCTTGCCAGTTCTTGCACTAGTAATCTGGTGGTATGGGCTATAAAGGCTACTTAGTTGGCAATTAGCACGTGCAGCTGTTCCGGTAAAAATGCTTCCCGGTATTTTGAATCAGAAAGATCAATCCGTTGGATAAGATCAGGAAGATCCCTTACCTGCTCAATCGGGCAGCCATAATGTAAATAGCTGGCAACAACCCAGGCTAGTGAATTGTGATCCTTCATCATTTTGGCGTCAGAAAGTGCAGCATCGGCTTTCACAGATTCAATTTCACTTGCTGTTGGTCCTTCTTCTCTAAACTTCTTCAAACTATCAAGCAGGATCGCCAACGTATTTTCAATTCCATCTTTGTCGATGAAACCAAAGAAACTAATTACGCCCGTTTGGGTGAAGTTACGCAGCTGCGCCTGGATTCCATAGGTTTTTCCTGTCTCTTTACGCACATCCTTAAACAACCGGCTTTTCATGCCGGACCCGAGGATTTGTTGTAACTGAGTTGCCGCGACGAAAGCTTCAGGATCATCGACGGTGGCGGAGGCTCCCCCTAAGATGACCAGCGCTTGTTGCCCAAGCCCCACATTTAAAGTGACGGGATTTGTCGACGGTGTTTTTGGCTGAATGAGTGGCAAGTCAACAAGGGGGCCCGTTTCGGCTAAGCCATTGAAAAGCCGCTCAACTTTCTCAGTCATTTCCGCTCTGTCCAAATTGCCAACGATAGCAATCTTCAAGTTCTCTTTTACAAAGGTTTCTTGGTACCATTTAATAGCATCATCACGAGTCACTTGCGCAATGCGTTCTGGATCGCCAACAAAGCCATTAGCATAAGGGTGTGGCTCACCAATCATGCCTATGAAAGCAAGGCTGGCTTTGGTGTTAGGTTTAAGTCTAGCGGTCTTCTGTTCCTTGATTAATCGTCTTTTTCCACGCTCAAACTTATCTTCTGGGAACTTGGGATCCGTTAAGAACAAGTTCGCAAGCTCAATCAACTCATCAAAATATTCCGTCGGTGAGATGAGGTACCCCATGGTCGTCTCATCTAAAACACGAACACCAAAGCCAGCTTGTAAGTCAGCGAGTGTCTCGATAGCCTCATTCAGGTCGATGTTTCCGGCTTTCTCAAACATTTGCCCCGCTGCAACCCAGCCCGTCTGCGGGCCCTCCAGCTGATCATGAGCGACACCGCGTGGTAAAAAGAAATAGAGGGCGACGCGATCTTCCGCAGCGCTTTGCACGAATGAGAACTCCAAACCAGAAGCTGTCTTAGCCTGTTTAACGTCAATAGGCTCGGCATGGGCTGTTAACAATTCGGCGGCTAACGTTACAAAAATCCCGAAGAACAGTACGAGATTGTTTTTCATTCTAATTACTCCTTGGATTAATGATGAGTGTGCCCTCTCGCACGGGGTTCTTGAAGAGCCTGACAAAACTCTCGATCTCAGATTTTGAGACGCCGGCTAGATCCACTGGCCAGCGCATGGCTGCATCGTATCCGTGAAAAGCCGACCACTCTGTGACAAACCAAATGAGTTTTTCAAGTTGCTCCGTTTTGCCCTGGTAATTTTTAAGCATACGTCTTTGAAGCCGGTCGAAGTTCGATTGCGAAATTTCTCCGTTGGCAAGTTTGTCGAAATAGCCATCAAAGATCGACTTTACTGTTTGCGGCAACACGCCCTCTTCCAGAACTGCCCTAAATTCAACTTCCCAATAGCCATTCGTTACCCAATCAATACTGACATACCAATCACTGACTAATTGCTCTTGATCAACCAAGATAAGATGCAATCCCTCTTTCAATCTGCTTCTGATCAGAGCTGTCAAAACATCCTTGTGCGCCAAATGCGACTGCCAATCAGCATCCCCACCGTAAAGACGCGACCACTGTATGACCGGGGCTGTTTGAACGTCAGACATTCGTTCCATTGTGAAGGCTAAGTTCGGTTCAGGAGAGAAGGAGGCAGGCTTGATGAACGGTCCAAACCCTTTCAGTTCAGGATCTGCGGCTAAATGCGTTCTCGTGTCGGTCACAAGGATTGTGAAACTGTCATCAGGAAAGATAGCTTTTGCGAGTTTCTTAGTCTTTGGGGCGTCCAGTTCTCCGTGGATTGAAACAAGCATCGCGTTCTTTTCATAATGGGTTTTATGCCATTCCTTAGCTATCTCTGGAGTAATGGCTTCGACGGCCTCCTCCTGTCCAGCACGCAAGTGAGCGAAGATTGTGTCTTGGTAAAATTTTGCTTCGAATTCTTCGTAATGGATTGTGTCAGGGTTAGATCGAGTTCCTTGCCAGATCTCCTGCTTGACGACGCTCTTCTCTCTTTTGAATTCAGCGTCCGTAAGTGACAAAGGTTCTGGCAAGCTTGCTGCTACTCTTAGTGCCTGTTCAAGAGATTCTTCTGGGAAGCGAAAAGTGTAGCCACTTCGCAACCAAGAGGTCCACCCATTGTAAGAACCGCCAGGGATAGCCTCGAACTCATTATAGCTATGATTGCTTTCACTCAGAAACTTTAGGTGCTCGACAAAATGCGCTTGCCCTGGAAAGGTATCATGTGCCGAGCCCACAGGAACAAAAACTTGTAATTGGATAGATTCTGAAGAAGCCGTGGTCGCTTGTACAGACAACACCAAAGTGGTTGCCAGAACAGTTAATTTCGCCAATGACCCCATAAAAACTCCGCCTCCCGTTTAACCCATTTATTTTCTTAGAGTAGAAATGGGACAGAACAAGGACGATTTCAAGAATTTAAACTGAGATAATCTTTCCAGGGTTCATGATGCCTTTTGGATCCAAAGCAGCTTTGATGGCCGCCATCGTGTTCACGGCGTCACCATGTTCGCTTTCTAGATAGCCGATCTTGCCATAGCCTATGCCGTGCTCACCTGTGCAGGTACCGCCGAGCTCAAGTGCGTTTTCAACCAAGCTTTCTGAGACAGCTTTGGCGCGTTTGACGTGGTCTTCGTCATCAGGATCGACCATGATTGCCAGATGGAAATTGCCGTCGCCAACATGCCCTACAATTGGTGCGATAACGTTGTGTTTTTCAATTAAACTAGCGGAGTGTTCCATCGCCTCAGCTAGGCGTGAGATCGGCACACAGACATCAGTCGTTAGACCGTTGCAGCCCGGATAAGCCGCTCTCGTAGCGTGATACATGGAATGGCGCGCCGCCCACAGTTTGTTACGATCTTCAACGGCTGTCGCCCATTGAAAGCCTTCACCACCGAATTCTGCTGTAATGTCGCCCACTAATTCTGCTTGTTCTTTTGCCCAGGCCTCTGTGCCATGGAATTCAAAGAAGAGCGTTGGTTTCTCGTCGAGTGAAAGTTTTGAATATTTGTTTACCGCTGCGATTGATTTCTCACAGACCAGCTCCATCCTGGCGACAGGGATGCCGCTCTGGATAACCAGCATAGCAGTGCTGACGGCAGATCCAATATCTGGGAAAGGGCAAGTCGCGGCGGTTATTGCTTCTGGTTGGCCGTACAAACGCAACTGAATCTCTGTAATCACACCCAACGTGCCCTCTGAGCCGATGTAGAGGCGTGTAAGGTCATAACCTGAAGCGGATTTTCTCGCACGGCCGCCAGTCTTAATGACCTCCCCGTCTGGCTTAACCACTGTTAGACCCAACACGACTTCACGCATCGTTCCATAACGCACTGCATTGGTGCCAGAGGCCCTTGTAGCGGTCATCCCGCCAACTGATGCATCTGCACCAGGATCAATTGGGAAAAACAATCCTGTCGCTCTCAGGTCTTCATTGAGCCGCATACGGGTGACCCCAGCTTGAACGCGGCAATCCAGATCTTCTTCATTGATTTCAAGAATTTGATCCATGCCACTGACATCTACCGTCACACCGCCGAACAGAGCGTTTACATGGCCCTCCAGCGAAGTGCCTACGCCGTAAGGCACGACTGGTAGGCCGTGCTTGTAACAAAGCTTTACGGCCTTTGAGACATCCTCAGTTGACTGAGCAAAAACCACTGCATCGGGCTTGGCAACTGGGTGATAGGACTCGCCGTTGCCATGAGCCACCAGCACTGGATCAGAAAATGAAACTTGGTTGCCAAACAACCCCTCGAATTCAGATTTGATTTCTGGGGTAAAGTCTTTGCGTTCCATGATCTCAATCCGATGATTGTTTATTTGTTAAAGTTTTTAGTCCAACGATAAGATGAAATGAAGATTAATCTTCGGCTGAACTTGGCAGTCCTCTCGCCAAAATTACTGCGGCAAGAGTAAAGACTATCGCGAGAATGATGGTTTCTGGGAAATAGCCCGCAACTTCGTAAAGCCATCCGGCAAATCCTGGCGCCAAAATTCCAGCAGATCCCCAAGCTAAAAACACCAGACCGTAAGCTTTTGCAGAGGCCTCTGGTCCGAAATAGTTACTCACAGCCGTCGGCACAACAACGATGTAGGCACCGTATGCCAAACCCAAAAAGGCCATGCCTACGAACACGGCTGCAGGTGAGCGTCCTATAAGCAAGACAGTAAGAGCTAACAAAGACAGACCAAGCACCATGAGGAAAGCCGAACGTGGACTGAACTTATCAGCCAAGCCGCCGCCAATCAGTCCGCCGAGAATGTTACCCGCCGATACAGCAACAATAGCGAAGGCCGCAAACTGCAAGGAACCACCGCTGTCACGCATCATCCCGGACGCATGCCCAATGACCATCAAGCCGGCGAAGACACCAAAGCCGTAAGCAAGAAACAACCGTACGACCAAATTTTTCTCCACGCGATTGAAGATAGGCGTTGCACTGCTGTGATGCTTTTCCTGAGTTTCGCCTTTTGACAAGAAGAACAAGACTATCATTGCCAATACTAAGCAACCGACGATAAGCATGCCTTGATAGCCAAGAATAACTTTGACACTCACGTGCTCTAGCCAGGGTGCGGCGGCGAATGACGTGATCATTGCCCCAACAGGATAGACAGCTGTCACAATGCCGATTGCCAGTCCCTTATTTTCTTTAAAGCGCGTACCACACAAATGGATCGCGAGGGCGTACCCCATGCCGTTCGCAAAACCAAAAATGAAGCCATAGCCAACCAAAAACGCCGAATAGCCAGTG
>CAJQQJ010000432.1 GCA_905480445.1 uncultured Alphaproteobacteria bacterium
CCATTGATTTTGCCCTGTTGGTCCAGGTCAATCAGTAGGCGCAGCAAATGATGTGCGGCCATATGAGCGGGGACTTCGTCTGCATGCAAAGCCGCTTGAATGAAAACCTTTCCGGCGGAAGTGTCTCGTCCCATAAAACGATGAACGTGGAGGAAGTGTTGTTGACCTGGACTATCTTGTTGAAGTTCAATCGTTGTTATCTCGTGTGTCATCGTTTTTCCTCCCAACAGACCCTAGCGCCCGACTCTAAAAGCCTGTAGAACAGAATCCGTAATTTCGCAATCTCTTGATCGATAGTCTACTGCCATGGCGCAAGCACCAACGACAACTCAACAACAAGACTATCCCTGGCTTCAACAGTTAAATGAAGCCCAGAGTGAGGCCGTCTTACATACGGATGGACCTGTTTTGGTTTTGGCTGGCGCAGGAACAGGAAAGACAAGAGTTCTAACAACCCGCCTGGCTCATATCTTGATGCTTGGGAAGTCGCGCCCTCAAGAACTCCTGGCAGTGACATTCACCAACAAGGCCGCTCGTGAAATGAAAGAGCGTGTTGAAAGTATGATCAATCATCCGACAGAGGGTTGGTGGCTTGGTACTTTTCATGCTTTGGCAGCAAGGATGCTGCGCAGAAATGCAGAGTTGGTCGGCCTTAACTCGCAGTTTTCAATTTTGGATACAGATGATCAGGAACGATTGCTAAAGCAGATATTGAATGCGCGTTCCATCGACACCAAACGATGGACGGCCAAGACAATGGCGCACATTATTTCCCGCTGGAAAGATCGTGGCTGGTTGCCAAGTAAAATACCAGCGGCGCAATCTGGTGACTTTGCTAACGGTCAAGCCGTTGAGATTTATCAGGAATACCAAGATCGCTTGAAGGTCCTAAACGCGGTAGACTTTGGTGACTTATTGCTGTTGTGCCTTGATCTGTTCTCAAACAATGCGGATGTGCTCGCGCGCTATCATCGACAGTTCAAATACATCTTGGTTGATGAGTATCAGGATACCAACGTTGCTCAATACCTTTGGCTTCGACTTTTGGCGCAGGGTCATAAGAACATTTGCTGTGTCGGAGATGATGACCAATCAATTTACGGCTGGCGCGGCGCAGAAGTCGGAAACATCCTGCGTTTTGAAAAAGATTTTCCAGGTGCCAAGGTTGTTCGTTTGGAGTGTAACTATCGATCCTCCGGACACATTCTGGCCGCCGCAACCAAAGTCATTGCTCACAACGAGGGACGGCTAGGGAAAGAGCTCTTCACGGACGCAGGCGAGGGTGAAAAAGTTGTTCTGAAATCAGCTTGGGACGGGGAAGAAGAAGCGCGCCAAATTGGTGAGGAAATCGAAAGCTTCCAGAGCAAGGGAACTAGTTTGGCCAACATGGCTATTTTGGTTCGTGCTTCATTTCAGATGAGGGAGTTTGAAGAACGCTTCATCACGTTGGGCATTCCTTATCGTGTTGTTGGTGGACCGCGATTCTATGAACGTCTGGAAATACGTGACGCTCTTGCATATCTCCGGGTCGTTCAACAGCCGCAAGATGATCTGGCTTTTGAGCGGATTATTAACAAGCCCAAACGTGGGATAGGCGATGCCACAGTGCAGCTCCTCTATCAAACGGCCCGAGCCACGGGACAGTCATTGTATGGAGCGACTGAGTCTTTGGTTCAAAGCGACGAGTTGCGGCCTAAGGTTCGATCTACTTTGATCGCTTTGTTGGGTGATTTTCAGCGCTGGCGTGAAATGTCCGTTACAACACCCCATCCTGAGTTAACAGAGATCATACTGGATGAATCCGGTTATACGACTATGTGGCGTGCAGACAAATCGCCTGATGCTGCTGGCCGGTTAGATAACCTCAAAGAACTTATCTCAGCCATGGGTGAATTTGAAAATTTGCCGTCGTTTCTGGAGCACGTTTCCCTGGTTATGGAAGCAATCGAGGCCGGTGGGCAAGAACGTGTGACGATCATGACGCTTCATGGAGCCAAGGGATTAGAGTTTGATCTGGTCTTCCTGCCTGGCTGGGAAGAGGGTGTGTTCCCTAACCAACGGGCGTTGGATGAAACCGGTGTCAAAGGGTTAGAAGAAGAGCGTCGCCTTGCCTAT
Organism: uncultured Alphaproteobacteria bacterium; assembly: GCA_905480445.1. Classification (GTDB taxonomy): domain Bacteria; phylum Pseudomonadota; class Alphaproteobacteria; order UBA7985; family CAJQQZ01; genus CAJQQZ01. The sequence continues at coordinate 2,116 of CAJQQJ010000432.1, forward strand.
GTTGGCATTACAAGAGCAAGAAAACATCTCTATATTTCCTATGCCGGGCGTCGCCGCATCCACGGGCAATACACCGACTCGCTGGTTTCCAGGTTTGTTGAAGAACTGCCAGCGGACCATATCGATGACAAATCCAGCTCGACCCAGTCAGGTGGTAGTTACAACGGTTTTAGTTTCAATATGGGCGCCATGCAGGATGATGGGGCTACGATAGAAAAACGCAGTTGGGGTCAACAATCAAGCCCTGGTTGGCATCGTGCTCAAGCACGTCGTTCGCAGGTTATCGACGGCAAAGCTAAGGTCGTCCAACCGAGCGCTAAACCACAATCCTTCAAATTAGAGGACAGAGTGTTTCATCAAAAATTTGGCTATGGAACAGTAATGGAGTTTGACGGTGATAAATTAGTGGTTGGTTTCGACCATTCAGGGGAAAAGCGTGTGATGGCTGGTTTTGTACAATCGGCACAGGCGGCAAGCTGATGACACAAGTTTACCAGACTGAATTGACTTTGCCCAAAACGTCGGTCGATTTTTTTGTCGATACACTGACGGCAATCGCAGAGTTTGCTGTTGATTTGTCACCTTTGGATGACCCGGGGCCTGATCGTCAGCTCGTTATTTATGGAGAAAGTGATCCTAATTCTTGGTCAGCTGTTTTTTCATTGGCGGCACAAATCGCTGGTGTTGAAATAAACGACCTACAAGTTTCGCCAGTGCCAAACAGAGACTGGGTCGTGGAAAGTCAAAAAGCTAACCCAGAAATTCGGGCTGGTAGATTCTTCATTTATGGATCCCATTACAAGGGCTCGATGCCAGTTGCTAAAACTCATAATCTGAAGATTGATGCCTCTACTGCTTTTGGCACTGGTCAACATGAAACGACCAAAGGCTGTTTGCTTCAATTTGACAACTTGCTCAAACAAGAACGGTTTGATCGCGTATTGGATTTAGGCTGTGGGACCGCCATTTTGGCGATGGCAGCAGCTAAGGCTGGTGTACCTAATGTTCTTGCATCCGATATTGATCATGAGGCGGTGCGGGTTTCCAAAGTGAACGCCAAGATAAATCAACTCCAAGGCCGGTTAGATGCGGTTGTCAGTACGGGATTTGACAATCACCACTTGGCGAAGTGTGGTCCCTATGATCTGATTTTCGCTAATATTCTAGCCAGACCGCTGGTGGGGTTAGCAACGCCAATTGGGCAGAATTTGCGCTCCGGCGGTTACGCTATCTTGGCAGGGTTGTTAATCAAACAGGAAACTTTGGTACGGTCTAGCTATTTGCAGCAAGGCATGGCCTTAGTTCATCGCATTCATTTAGGTGAATGGTCTATCCTGCTTGTACAAAAACGCTAATTTTCCTGATCTGAATTAAAAAACCCCGCAACGTGCGGGGCTTTTTCAGGGAGGTGTTTGAAAAAGATCAAACGGTATTCTGTGGTTACACTTATTCAATTAGTGCGCACTAAATACCAGTCAATAGGCAGCAGTCAAATAACCCAAAGAAACTTTGCTTTGGCCGTTGCTGTTGTGGTTGCCAACTGGATTAAGACCAATGTCTTGGCGAAGGTGATCGTCCAAACGTGACAACATTGCTTCTGTCTGGCGACGCTCCATGTAAGCTAGGAAGTTAGCAAAAAGGCTAGGGCGCTTAGCAGGTGCAGCAACTTCAGCTAATAGTGCTGGTGTACCGGCAGCTTTTGCCTGTGCAACGATTTCTTGTTCTTGTTCGGTAAAACGTACCATCGGTTTAGTCCTTGAAATATGAGCTTAGCTCGTTGAATTCTCTGTTACCCCCCATATCGTTTGTTTCTACCCATAACAAAAGATCGATTATTGCATTGCCGAAATGCGGGTTTTGCATAGCTCCTGACGCCATGTTACAGATTGAAATAGTTGACAAAATTTGGCCACAAAGCTGACAGGCTTTTGGCGCAAAATTCCGGCCTTGGGGACTGTAACAATGACCGATCATGCAGAGATAAGAAAACGCGTCGCGAGCCTGCGCGAGAGGATGACTGAACTTAATCTTGACGGTTTCATCGTGCCGCGCGCGGATGTCCATCAAGGCGAAGAGGTACCAGCAAGTGAAGAACGGCTGACCTTCATATCCGGATTTACAGGCTCAGCTGGTAGCGCGGTAATCCTCAATGACAAAGCAGCGCTCTTTGTTGATGGACGCTATACTTTGCAGGCGAAACTGCAAACACCCGAGGATTGTTTCGAACAAGTCGATTTAGTTGAAAGGCCACCAGCGGAATGGTTGAAGGCGGTAGTGTCTAGCGGGCAAAAAATAGCCTATGATCCATGGTTGCATACGAAGTCACAAGTGGATGCACTAAACAGAGCTTGTAAAGATAGAGACGCTGAATGCCTGTCGGTAGATAAGAACCCGATTGATCACGTTTGGGAAAGTCGACCAGATAAAGTGTCGACTGACGTTTTTGTTCATCCACTCAATCTTGCTGGACAAGAATGCGCAAAGAAAATTGAGGTTGTTGGAGAAGTTTTGGAACAAAACGGTGCCGACCTCGTTGTTCTTTCATTGCCGGACTCGATTGCTTGGCTGCTTAACATCAGAGCGGCAGACTTACGTTCAACGCCAGTCGCGCTTTCCTTTGCTGTTGTGAAAAAAGGCGGATCCTTGCTGTGGTTCATTGATGAGCGGCGTTTGAGCCAGGCTGTAAAGGAACATTTACCCATTTCTGTTTCGATTCATGATCCGAACAGTTTCGAAGCTGAGTTAAGAGCCCTAAAGGGAGCTTGGCAGCTTGACGCTACTTCTGCACCTTTTCAATTTTTTAGTATAGCTGAGAAAAACGGGTGTGAAGTTGTCACTGGGCCTGACCCAATAATTGCACTGAAAGCTGTCAAAAACTCTGTCGAGCTGAATGGAATGAGAGCAGCGCATGACCGTGATGGCGTTGCTGTGTGTCGTTTCATAAACTGGCTCAATCAAGAAGCGACAGAGAGAGCGGAAAGCAATGAACCCGTTACAGAATTGGAAGCTATCCAAAAACTTTTGGATTTGAGGACAGACGTTAAAGGTTTTCATTCGACGTCGTTTGACACAATCTGTGGTTCTGGCGCCAACGGCGCTATCGTCCATTACCGTGCCAACGAAGAAAGCAACCGATCGATCCAAGAGGGTGATCTGGTACTCGTAGATTCTGGTGGACAATACTTAGATGGAACAACAGACATTACGAGGGTCGTGGTGATTGGTGAACCATCGGTTGATATGAAGAAGCACTACACTCTTGTGCTTAAGGGCCATCTTGCGCTTCACGCGGCAGTTTTTCCGAAAGGTACATCGGGACAAGAAATTGACTGCTTGGCAAGGCAATATCTGTGGCAAGAAGGGTTGGACTACGACCATGGAACCGGTCACGGCGTAGGCGCATTCCTAAGTGTCCATGAAGGACCAGCCAGAATAGCGAAAGCGAGAGTACCGTTAGTCGCGCTCAAACCAGGAATGGTTCTTTCCAATGAGCCGGGCTATTACAAGGCCGGAGAATATGGAATTCGCATCGAAAACCTAGAGATTGTCGTCTCGCGCCCTGACTTGGACAACGATGGAAGAGAAATGATGGGCTTCGAAACGCTCACGTTCGTGCCTTATGAGAAACGGCTGATTGAATTGGGTTTGTTGACCAGCGGCGAAATTGAAGCAATTGATCGCTATCACCAAGAGGTTTGGGACAAAGTCTCACCGGGCGTGAACGGCGATGATCTTGAGTGGCTCAAGGTTCAGACACAGCCGCTAAATAAAAGTTTGGGAGAATAAGGTGACGGAGTCTTCAACGACGTGGAATGGGCAGGCGTTCACTATTGCCCATGCTGACGGTGGTGTTTTTGAAAGCCAAGGACTTAGAGCCTTTTTTGAGTACCGTCAGTTAGGCATCAGAGAAGCAACTGGTGGACAGTTTGGCGCTCACATGATCCGCGCAGTTCCAGGCGTAGAATCAGAAGCGCAGTGGCATACTCACGATCTTGATTTCCAGATGGTCTACATCACGAAGGGTTGGGTGATATTTGAATATGAAGGCCAAGGGGAGCAGACATTGAGAGAGGGTTCTTGTGTCCTGCAACCGCCTGGCATCAAACATCGTGAAGTTCGACATTCTGATGATTTGGAACTGATAGAGATTGTATCACCGGCGCAGTTTGAAACTCAACTGGTTGATGCGCCTTAACTTCGGATGTCAGAAGCAGTATCTATAGAGCAGTCCTGCTCAGACCTCGGCGCTCTTGGTCAAGAGTTGCAGCAAATACTCAATCAAGAGTGGTCGCCAGTTAGTCCATCATACAGTCCCGCAACGGTTGGATTGTCACTTGTTAACCAGGGAGATCTGGCTGGTGGTTTGATTGGTGAACTGCTGTTGGATTGGTTCTACATCAAGCTTCTTGCCGTTAAGCCAGAACTGCAAGGGCAGGGATTTGGTCGGGCACTTGTCTTGCGAGCTGAGGCGTTGGCAAGAGATAAAAAATGCACAGGTGTCTGGGTGAATACATACAGCTTTCAAGCACCAGAGTTTTATACGAAGTTGGGTTTCCAAGAGTTTGGTCGGCTGCCTAACAACCCCAGAGGTCAGGACAGAGTCTTTTTGTCGAAAAAATTTTAGGAAGTTTCCGGCCACGGAATAATCCTCAATTCCGGCCAGAGAGCCATTTGGCGCTCCCCTTTTTTCTCATGGGTCTCTTTGTTAGGCTGTCGCGTGTTTGGCACCAATGTCATCGAAAATACTGCTTCAAAGCCGTAGGGGGCAAAGATCTCAATGTCGTCGCTTTCTAAAAACCGGGCAGCCACACAATGTGTTTCACAAGCAAACAGAGAAATAGACTCTCTGCAGCTTGAGACCTGAGGATAGTCGTGTCCGAAATGATCCTTATACCAAAGGGGTACTCGTGCCTGGTTTCTGATTTCCACGGGAGGTTTATCAGTAAACAACTTGTTGCCCAATTGGATGATCTTGTCTTCGGCTTCATAGCTGGTGTCATCATCCCAATAAAAGATATCGATATCTTTTACACCGTACATGTCGGCCTTGCCGGTCAAACGGTTCCAGACTTGATTGTAGAGGGCGCCGGACACGATCCAGGAGTCACAGAGGTTGAGGCTTCGTAGTTTATCTAGAGTATCCATCAGTATGGGCGTTGATAGAATAATCTCAACTAGGACGGCTTCTTGTTCTGCCGTGGTTTGTCCTGAGTACCGCTTGTGGTTCATTTCTCGAAGATCGCTACAGCGCGAGTGAAGCCGGCTGATGCTCCTTTGATTTTCCAAGGGAAACAAGAAATTTCAAATCCAAAAGGCGGCAAGCTTTCTAGGTTGGATAGTTTTTCAATATGGCAGTAACCGATGTCCATACTGGCCCTGTGCCCCTCCCAAATGATGCTTGGGTCGTTGCTCTCAGCGAAAGCCTTGGCAGTAAGTGCGAATGGGGCATCCCAGCTCCACGCATCAGTTCCCGTTACTCTTACGCCACGCTCGAGAAGATAAAGTGTTGCTTCCCGGCCAATGCCACAGCCTTTCAAGAGATAGTCATCTTTTCCGTAATGAGCACCGGCAGATGTATTTACAACAACGATATCAAAGGGTTGTAGGTCATGGCCGATGCGTCTCAACTCTGCTTCAACATCTTAAGCTGTCACAACATAGCCGTCATCAAAGTGCCGGAAGTCTAGTTTGACACCTGGGTTAAAGCACCACTCTAACGGCACTTCGTCGATTGTTATGGCGCGTTGCCCTTTGTTCATTGTTGAGTGAAAGTGATAAGGCGCGTCCAAGTGAGTGCCGTTGTGTGTGGCGATCTCAAGCCGTTCAATCGCCCAGCCTTCACCGCCAGGTAACTGGTTACTGGTAAGCCCAGGAAAGAAACTGGCCATTTGCGCTGCAGAGGTTTTGTGGTCAACGTAGTCAATCTTCGGCAGCATGATGTCAGGATCCGAGACAATGTCTGCTTCTAACGCTACAGATAGGTCAACAATTCGGCGAGCCATTAGGCGTTCTTCCTGGTGAAGAGTTTTAAGAATCTACCATCAATAAAGAGCAATCCTGCTCCGATAATCAAGGCTCCTATTATTTCTTTCATCCTGATTTCTTCTCCGAGGAAGAAGTATCCCAGCGCCATCGCGGATATGGGAATAAGAAGCGTCACAAGCATGACATTGCTAGCACCCGCTCGGACTAAGATCTGAAAGAACACGATGTAAGCTAAAGCGGTGGCAAAAACTGCAAGCCCCAACAGCGACAATAGAACACCATTGCTTGGCATCGATAGTGTCCAAGGTTGGTCGATAACCGAGACCACTGCTACCATGATGAAAGTTGAACTGATTAGCTGGCAAGTTGCTGACTTGATTGGCGCGACACCGGTCAAAAATCTCCGTCCCCATAGAGCCGCGAAACCATAAGCCGTTGTCCCTAGCAAGCAAAGGATGATGCCGATTGTTTGGTCAATTGATACTGACCCATCGAAGCCACGAAGGACTGCCACACCAACCACACCAAACAAAACGCCTATCATTCGTGGCAAGGTCAATCTTTCGTCACCAAAAGAGGCAAGAACGATAATTGCGCAAAGCGGCGTCATGGCGTTAATGATCGAAGACAGTCCAACGGTAATGTAAGTCTGTCCCCAAAAAATGAAGCCAAAAGGCAGCACGTTGTTCAGCAATCCCATCATTAGAAATGGCGACCATTCCTTAAGAGTTCGTGGTAGCCCGTGCCCATAGAAAAAGAAAATCGGCAAGAGCACGAGAGCAGCGACCGAAACTCTGACTAACACCACGGTAAAGGGAGGAAGTTCTTTAACCGCTACTCCCGCAAAAAAGAAAGCACCGCCCCAGAGTAATGAAAGAAAGACCAGCAGGCTCCAGTCGGCACCGTCCATCGTTTTGGGTTGCTCTGCCATTTTGCTGTCCTCGAAAGATCGGTAAGATCCAATAGATCGCATGTCGCATGCGAATGATCCACCCGATTCTTGCAAGTTCTTAAGAAGAAAGAACGGCCTTAAGCAATCATGTCCAGCCACTCTTGTTCAGAGAGCAGTGTGAGCCCAAGTTCTGTGGCTTTCTTTGCTTTGGAACCCGCGCCAGGTCCGGCGATCACCATGTCGGTTTTGGTTGATACTGATCCAGAAACTTTTGCCCCTAATGACTCCGCGCGGGCTTTTGCTTCGGCTCTGGTCATTTGCTCCAGCGTTCCGGTGAAAACAACGGTTTTACCCGAGACAGGAGACGATGATTCGGCTTCGCTGGGAACATCAATTTCCACCGTTAACAATTCCGCCAGTTCATCTAGAACCTTCTGGCTTTGTGGTTCCGCGAAGAAATCTCTCAAATCGTTAACTGCAGATGGCCCGATGCCATCAATGGCGAGTAAATCGTTTTCTGCTTCTTCGTTGCTATCAACGATTTGTTGCATAGCTTCGCGCCAGGCGTCCAAATTCTCATAACGACGGGCTAGTAACTTAGCTGTCGCTTGCCCCACTTGTCTGATCCCGAGGGAGTAGATGAACTTTGCAAAGGGAACGGTTTGTTTTTCGCGGATCGCAGTTTGCAGATTGGTGATTGAGAGATCACCCCACCCTTCGCGGCTGTCGAGTGGAGTAGTATTTTCCGCAAGCCGAAAAATATCAGTTGGTGTTGTGATAATACCCTCGGCATGAAACGTCTCGATGTTCTTGTTGCCAAGTCCGTCAATATCGAAGGCGTCACGGCTTACGAAGTGTTTGAGGCGCTCAACGGCTTGTGCGCTGCAAACAAGACCGCCAGTACAGCGAAGGACAGCTTCATCTTCTCCGCGCACAGCTGGGCTTTCACAGATTGGGCAACGATCGGGGAAGACATAGGCCTGGCTGCGGTCTTCTCTGTCTGGATCGAGGACCTCAACCACCTGAGGAATGACGTCACCGGCTCTTTGTATCAGCACCCGGTCACCTTCGCGGATGTCTTTGCGGGCAATTTCATCAGGATTGTGGAGAGTTGCGCGAGAGACAACAACACCCCCTACGGTTATGGGCTTCAGATTGGCCACAGGCGTTAGGGAGCCTGTCCGGCCAACTTGTATTGTGATTTTCTCGAGCACAGTCTCGGCTTTTTCTGCAGGAAACTTGTGAGCAATCGCCCAACGTGGTGCACGACTGACCATGCCCATTCGGTTTTGCCAATCAAAGCGGTTAACCTTGTAGACAACGCCATCGATGTCATAAGGCAGGTCCGATCTCTGATGACCTATTTCCCGGTAGAAATCTAAAGCGTTTTCAGGCGTCGTGCATTTGCGAGTCAAAGGATTGACGACAAAACCGTATGTCTTGAAGGCCTCAAGGAGTTCAAAATGGTTGTCTGCAACAGGTGCCGAAATGTCCCCCAAAGAATAGGCAAAGAACCGGAGAGGGCGTTGCGCCGTGATTGAGGGGTCAAGCTGCCGCAACGAGCCTGCCGCAGCGTTTCTGGGATTTGCAAAAGGAGCTTTTCCCTCTGCCTCCAATG
>CAJQQJ010000433.1 GCA_905480445.1 uncultured Alphaproteobacteria bacterium
GATATAAAAGCGTTGGCAACATCGATATGGGATTCTTTACCTTTGGGCGACGGCGTGACGTTCCTTATTTTGGTGGGTGCTTTCAGCTGCTCTTTTGGTAGGTGATAAAACCGCGGAAAGTAGAAAGATTGTTTAACCAAATAACTCAATAAATGAGCAGCGTTGTCAGTTAACCCACCTTCATTCCCTCTGAGATCCAAAATGAGATGCTCAGGCTCTTTCTTCGCAATATCCTTGAAAGCCTTGCTAACACGTTTCTGGAACCGCTTGTTAGTCGGCATGAAAGAGTTGAGATCAATGTAATAGGCCTGAAGTGCTTTCAGCCATTTGGTTTTCATAAAATTCTTCGATTGAGTACTTCGTCGTGTAAACGCGGGAAGGATCGAAGAAAGACGTTTGGCTTTAAAGCTGAGAATTCCTAAGCCTCCTTCGGAGCGTTCGACGACCAGCTCGTGTTTGGAGCTTTCTCCGTAAGCTATGTAGTAGTACCAGGGAAAACCAGCATTGAGTTGATTGAGGATAGAGCTTTTGTTGTCGCCATCGCGGCACACAAAATCACTGAGCTCTATAAGGATTTGGCTGATCGATCGCCCGTCAATAGAGGTGATCTTTTCACCGGCTTTCAGTCCCTTGTAATTTTTGCTTACAACGGCATAGCGCGGATGGATTGTCATCAGCATTGGCAGTACTTTTGGATTGAGCGTGAAGTACTTCTTGATGATTTTTTCAGGGATATCCAAACAAGTATGAGCGTCACTAATCTGTGCAATCAGTGGCATCAAGCGTTTGAAATATTCATCTCGACCGAGTGGTTTCGTGATCTCTCTTGTCGCCTTTTTGAATGAATTCATAACCCTTACCCTACTGCGGTAGAAGCCAAAATTGGGGTGTTGGTCCTGGAGGAGTTCCAAGGTCAGGTCCAATTCTTCATGCATTTGTTCGGCGGTAAGCTTCTTTCCTTTCGCGCCAGCGTCAAGGCTAGCGGTCGTGATCATCGACGTTATGAGGACATAGAAAAGGCAATAAAGAAACTTTTGCATAGGCGGCGATAACCCAATGAACGCTTTGCTTTTAAGTCTAGCCGGTTTTGAATTGGCAACCAAGGATTTCAGATTACGGCCGTTTTTCCAAGAGCAATACCAAGTAGGGCAGGCTGGCCTTTAGCCATTAGCAATGCTAGTCACAGTTCATTATGAGCCTAACAAAATCCTTTGATTACTCTCTGCCTGAAAACCATATTCTGAAACGAGAGAACCTTTCACCAGAGATCAAGGCCGCTCTCTTGGGCGATCCTCGTGAGGGCTGGTCTAGTCATGCTAATTTTGACGGCTATGCCAGTTTTTGGCTGCGTATTCATAACAACTTGCGCGGCGGGTCCGACTATCTGGTCAAAGGGTTTCAGCGTTTGTTGGATGAGGCTGGGAGCAATCTGGATGAAGCGGTCAACACAGCGCGCCTCAAAGAGGTTGGCGCAAACGTTGTTAGTTTCGCTCATCATCACCACGAAATCGAAGATCACAATTATTTTCCGAGATTTGTGCAGCTTTACCCCAATGTTGAACACGCAATTTCACTACTGGATTCGGACCACCGCGTTCTTGAAGAAGCGCTAGATGAGACCGAACGAGCATTGAGTTACCTTCAAAACCAGACGGCGGACCGCGATGCCATCGCCCGCGCCTTCAATGGATGTCAGGCTTTGCAAGCTGTTTTGGCGCGTCACCTCTGGGATGAAGAAGAGATTATTGTGCCAATTTTGTTAGCTAGATTCTAATCAAGTCGCTTAGAGTATCAGTCTTTTCTGTAGTTCAGCATCTGGCAAAGTACAGAGGTCTGCTTTGCCAAACCAGCGATAGCGATTACGAGCAACCATTTGGTAGAGGCCACGGCTAAGTTTTCGCGGCAAAGGCAGGAAAACAAGCACCAAATAACCGAAGCCCCCCAAACTCTGCCCCGTCCTGATGATGGCGTCAAAGGAAGTGAAAGCTTTGCCCTCATCCAACAGCAACCAGCTGTCGGGATCACTTGGATCCAGTCCGTGATGCATCAATACTGCTTGTCCCAAGGGTGACTGAATAGGGCAAATATTAAACTCTTCGCGCTTATCCATTCTCGCGATCCATCGAGCCGAGCGCGAACACAAGGCGCAGTCGCCATCCATGAAGACAATCTTAAAGCTGTCATCAAAGCCCGGAACGGAAGGGTCAGAGCGCCAGGAGTAAAGAGCAGAAAACATAAGTCATATATGGCAAGCCGTGATGTTTTTGCCAGCCCTAATCCCCAAACAAAAAGGGCCGCCCGAAGGCAGCCCTTTTAAAGTCTATGTCGTCTAGTTTAAGTCGCCTGGATTATGCGCCAGCTTGTGGACGCATGTCCGCTGGGTCAATACCGGCAACAGAAACTGGCTTCTTCATCGCGTCGCGGCGGAAAGGCTCACCCAGTTCTTTGTTCAACAGAATTTCGATGAAAGTCGTGATGCCGTCTTCCATCTGTTCTTTAACGGCTGTTGCCAAAGCGGCTGTCAGCTCGTCTGTTGTTTTAACCTGCACGCCTTTAAGGCCACAAGCGTTAGCAATACCAGCGTAGGAGACATTCTCGTCGAGCTCTGTACCAACGAAGTTATCGTCGAACCAAAGTGTCGTGTTACGCTTCTCAGCACCCCACTGGTAGTTACGGAAGATCACCTGAGTGATCGCAGGCCAATCGCCACGGCCAACCGCTGTCATCTCGTTCATTGAGATACCAAATGCGCCGTCACCAGCGAAACCAACAACTGGCACATCTGGGCAACCAATCTTCGCGCCAGCAATCGCCGGTAGGCCGTAACCACAAGGACCGAAGAGACCAGGAGCTAGATACTTACGGCCCTCTTCAAAAGTCGGGTAAGCGTTACCGATGGCACAGTTGTTACCGATGTCAGAAGAGATGATGGCTTCTTTTGGAAGGGCTGCCTGGATGGCTCTCCAAGCCTGACGTGGTGACATGTGGTTTGGCAGATCAGCACGTGCACGCTCGTTCCAGGTTGTGCCTGGATCGTCGTCTTCGTGGTCCATAGAGCTGAGTGTTTGCAACCAGCCTGACTTTGTAGTGTGGATCAGAGCTTTACGATCCGCGCGGCCAGCGTCGCCCGCTGATGGGCTCAACTGAGCGAGGATGGATTCAGCGACTTTCTTCGCGTCACCACAGATACCAACGGCAACAGGCTTTGTAAGGCCGATACGATCTGGGTTGATATCAACTTGAATGATCTTTGCTTCTTTTGGCCAGTAATCAACGCCGTAACCAGGCAGCGTTGAGAACGGGTTCAAGCGTGTACCAAGTGCCAAAACAACGTC
>CAJQQJ010000434.1 GCA_905480445.1 uncultured Alphaproteobacteria bacterium
TTCATTACGTCATCCAACTTAGCTCTAAAGACGTCAACTTCGTCCTTTGTAAGGGAACGTATGTCTTTGCGGACGCGTAAACCAGTGGCGGGTTGTTCAGCGGGTGGGATGCGTTCTGCCCGATCAAATTTTGATGTCTTATCTCGGCGCCAACCTTGATTTACCCAAAGCCGAAACAGTTCTAACGCCTCTGGCGGCCAAAACTGTCTTTCGTCAGTGGTAAGGGGCATATTGTGAGAAGCAAGATGATTGTAAACGGTAACAGACCATTCTTTAACAGAACTTAATTCCGTAAAATCAATGAGATAACTCGACATACAACGTGTCCAGTTGAACCCGATCGTCGTGCGCACTCCTTCGGGAAGCCAATAAGGTGCAGCAAAGAGTGGCGCGATATCTGTTGTCCAAACTGGTTCGTCAATATGCATATTTGGCCTTCTTCCAGAGGCTTGCCACTTGTCTGTTCTTTCGCTCTTCTCTGTCTGGCAAGACGATAATCTCTTACAATCAAACTATCAGATAAAGTTATGTTCGGAAGGTAAATTAGAAATTACTACTATATTTGATAGCTTTTGGAGAGGTGGCACTAGTTGCCACAATCGGGCAATCATTCTACCTTGGTTCTAGCCGACGCTGAAGTTATGCAAACCTGATTATGACCGGGCTTTGCTGGTCAAAAGGTGGGGTTCAATGACCAAGATCAAGTACATAAAAATTCATCCAGCCATAGGTATTGCACGTGTTGGCAATGCTGTTTCGACGCAAGCGCCAGCCAGTGACCGGGATGATTTTTTTATTGGCCCCCTTGTTCCTGGACCCGTGTTGCCGCCCACCGGCGGCTACAAAAAAGACGGGCGTGTTAAAAGTCAAGCTGCTCAATTTCGCCTCTTTTCTTATGATCACAATGACGAGCTCATAGGGGAAATTACCGAGGAACAGGCAGTAATTGAATGGTCTGTGACCTTGGCCAACACCAAAGCCGGTTGGTTACAATTTAACGGTCTAACGCCCGGCCCTCCGCGAAACCCGCACATCTTAGACAAAGAGCAAAGGCAGAAGCTGAATGTTACTCCTGCTTCGAAGTCATTAACCGGTGCGGCCCAAGGCCCAGCCTACTTTGACGATGGTACATTCAGTGATGTCGAGGCCGGCACGGAAAAGACAGTACCGGTCCCCTTGGGCGAGATTTTCACCGACGAAACGGGGCACTTGTTGGTTCTTGCAGCCAACGGCAAATCTGGCTCTCCATTCAATACATCCATTGATCATTACGCCAACAATCCGGGCTGGCACGATGATCTCGCAGATGGGCCAGTCGATGCAAAAGTGACTTTGAAATCAAGTGGCCAAGAAGTTCAAGTAATTGGTTCTTGGGTTGTCTGTACTTTGCCTAAGTATAGTCCTGATCTTGAGAATTTTCTCACACTTTACGATACTTTGTATGACGTGGCAGTTTTACGCAAACAGCTGCCAGCACCAAAAACGACAGAATTTTACCAGGACATCGTACCCTTCTTGCGCCGCTTGCTTCAGGTCAGGTGGACTATGGGTGTCGGGCCTGCTCATGATTTTCTTATCCAGCAAGCCATGCAGCCAGAAGCATCGAGCGAGGTTCGCCATGCGGTTTTCGATCGATTGCGCAGTCCAAAGGGCTCGAACGTCGGTTTGATGAACATGCCCGTTCTCTATGATGACAACAACAATTGGCAACGCAGCGGAAATGCCGGGCTGGCGATAACAACTGTACAATACGACCACCTCCAACGTTGGGCAGAAGGCTGTTACACCGTTGGTGAAAAGCCGAGCGAAATCGAACAAGACATCCCGGTGACACCAGATGGCATGGACCGAGCGGCCTTAGAGGCCTGCTGTGGCGGTGCCTTTTTCCCCGGCATGGAGGTCAGTTGGGCAATGAGAGATGTCTACGTCTACTCTGAACCCTTCCGTTTGTCGCGACTACAGCCTTCTTCCAAAACAGGACAGATGGAACCGGGTGACGCCGTTAAGCAGATGGCCGTGCCCTGGCAGGCTGATTTCCTGGAATGCCGCAAGAATGATGGCGAAACTCTATCGCCTGGATGGTGGCCACAGCAACGCCCAGATATGGTCATACCTTTTGGCGACGCTGTTCCTGTCCTTTGGCAACGGGGTATCAAAGAGAATGATCATCTGGGTATGGTTTTGAATTGGAGTAAGCTTGGTTTCGTCCTGTACCGCGACGGCGGTTACTATGAAGCGGAACGGACCCCTTTCGTAACCGACGCACCTGAGGAAGAAGCGCTTGCCTGAGATCCTGAGATGGCCTCTGACTTTCTGTGATGGCTGAGTCCTTTGACGTCGCCATCATAGGTGCTGGGCCTGCAGGTAGCGCCGCCGCGATTGAACTCGGCACACTTGGCCTTTCAGCCATTCTTGTGGATCGATCAGATTTTGTTACTCGAAGGGTCGGAGAGCATCTAAACCCCCAAGGCGTTAAGACACTCGAAGACCTAGGGTGGCGTTTGGATTGTCACCTGGACCTTGCAAGAGAAGGTACAGTCGTCTGCTCCGCATGGGAAAGTTCATCGCCTGTTGTGTCTTCCTACTTGTTTAACCCACTTGGTGCAGGTCTGAATCTTTCACGCCCAGCCTTTGAAAAGTCACTGCACGCTATCGCAAAGGAGAGAGGAGCGGTAGTTCAGTTGGAAACCAATGTTCTTGGTCTTCATCAATTGAATGACGAGTGGCTGATGCAACTGAGATCCCTTGATCAAAGTCGCGAAGTTAGAGCTAAGTTCCTGATTGATGCCACCGGATGGAAGGCCTCTATGGCCAGGAGACTGGGTGCTAAACGGCATGTCGAAGACACCCTTGTTTGCTTCCATGCTGTTTTTGGAGGTATGCCCCGCTCCCTCACTGCCAAGCATGAAACAGAGGCTTTGATAATTGAGAGCCACGATCAAGGCTGGTGTTACAGTGTGGGGTTGCCAACGTCGAAAGGAAGCTATTCCATCGCTTGTGGCTATCTAGTCGACCTGGCAACCGCTGCTTCCTCAAAGCCGAACCCAGGCAAATGGCTATCCAATCGGCTTTCCACTATTCCGCTAACCGCAGAACGGGTGGCTGGAATGGAGCTCAGCACTGTAAAAATCGAACTTTGCCCTTCTCAAATGTTGGAACCTTCGTCTGGGAAAGGTTGGCTAGCGATTGGTGATGCTGCATCTTGCTTTGATCCGTTGGCCTCAGAAGGCATAGCCAAGGCTCTTAAGACTGGGCGAGAGGCTGGACACCTAGCGAGACTAGTTCTCACAGCCAACCGAGACTCACCGTCTAGTCAAAGCGATGTAGAGGCAACTAGGCATGCAGCTTTTGCGAAATACAGCACGGAGAGGAAGCAGCTCTACAAAAAAGTCTGTCGCTGGCCAGATTCAAGATTCTGGCAAAACCGCGCTGAGTAAGGCTTTCTAGTTCTTCGTAATTCGGATCATTGAAGCAGCATAAAATGCTGTGGTTTTGATATCTTCGACATAATACACCGCTCACGGCAGTAATTCGCTCTTTTCTGTTGGCGTAACATTGTAATCTCAGGCCAACATTAGACCAGGGAAGAAGCCTATGCTTTCCAATTCGCTCATTGAAAAAGATCGCTCGCACTACTTTCATCCCGTGGTTCCGATCCGTGCTCACGAGCAACGGGGTGTGACCGTCATGCAGTCGGGTCAGGGTATTTTCTTAACCGACATCGAAGGCAATGAATTGTTAGATGCCTTTGCTGGTCTATGGTGCGTCAATGCAGGCTATGGTCACGAGTCTGTTGTCGAAGCCGCAACAGAACAAATGCGCAGGCTGCCTTACGCCACTGGCTATTTCCACTTTGGTAGTGAACCCGCAATCGAATTGGCGGCGAAACTGGCCGAGCTTTCTCCTGGTGATCTAGATCATCTGTTTTTCACGCTCGGAGGCTCAGATGCTGTAGACACCGTCATCCGCATGGTACGCTATTTTTTCAACGCCCGTAGCGAGACCTCTAAAAAGCATTTTATCGCTCTTAAAAAGGGATATCATGGGTCCAGCTCAAATGGAGC
>CAJQQJ010000435.1 GCA_905480445.1 uncultured Alphaproteobacteria bacterium
GGAGCGGCTCCATTGCCACCAAGACAACCAGCACCACCGCAACCTGCGCCGCGTCCTGACGCGCCAGCAAGACGGGCACCTGAGCCACCTCAACCACCTTCAGCCGCTCCTGCGCCTGTTGCAGCAGTTGCAGATTCTGGCCCTAGACGACCTGCGAGTGAACAAGGAACTTTGATCGTCGGCCGCGATATCGCAATGGCCGGTGAAATTCGTTCTTGTGACAGATTGATTGTTGAGGGGACCGTTGAGGCAGCTCTGAACGATTGCCGTGTGTTGGAAGTAGCCGAATCAGGTCTCTTCAGAGGCACAGCTGAAGTCGATACAGCAGACATCAGTGGTAACGTTGACGGTGAGCTTGTCGTACAGGGTCGTTTGATCATTCGCTCAACCGGTAAAATCGTTGGCTCTCTTTGCTACGGCGAAATGGAGATCGAACGTGGTGGTCAGATTGTTGGTTACACAGAGCTCGTTAACGAGCCTGGTTCAGCAGAAAGAGCGGTAACGCCAGCTAAGCCAGCATCCAAGCCAAAAAAGGCAGCTGATAAGGCCTAGTCTTACTTAGCTGAAAGAGTTTAAGAAAAGGGCGGGTTTTACCGCCCTTTTTTAGTTTCTAGTTTAGGTCTAGGTCGTGCGTCTGGCTGGCTCTTTCACGCGCAAGAAGATTGCTAACCCGATCAGCATGATGACGGGAATGACAGCCATTCCTATTCTCTGACTGTCGAATTGCAAGGTCAATACGCCTACCAAGAAGGGCGCAATGAAGGCGGTCGCTTTGCCGGAAAAAGCATAGATACCGAAAAACTCGGTCTGCATGTTTGACGGAGCCAATCGAGCCATCATGGTTCTGCTCGCGGCCTGCGTAGGACCGATAAAGATACCCAAGAGTGCGGCCAATATATAGAAAATCGACTTGTCTTCGAAGAAGAGCAGCAAAGTTCCCAAAATGGCAATCGCAAGCACTGAAATGATGATCGTTCTTTTGGACCCAATCATGTCGTCTATCCAGGCAAAGGCAATCGCTCCAGCGCCTGCTGTGATGTTGAGGATGATAGCAAAGGTCAGAATTTCTTGAGTGGACATCCCGTAAGCGTTGCCCGCAAAGATCCCTCCTAATGAGAAAAGCGTTGCTAAGCCGTCCGCATACAGCATGCGTCCGAGCAAGAAGATGGCGATGTTCTTGTAGTCTCTCAGGCTAACGATAGTTCGCCAAAGTGTTGCCAATCCTTCGGTCACTGCTTCACTCATCGATTTGCCTGCAGACTTTTTATCTGGTGTGAACAGGAACAAGGGGATGGAAAACAAAATTACCCAAAGGCCAACGATTGGCCCCATAATACGGACTTCTTCTTTTGCCTTAACGTCGAGGCCAAACACCGCAGGGTCGCCGAAAATAAATAGAGCCAAGCAGAGTGTCAAAACCGACAAGCCACCGACATACCCTAGACCCCAAGCCCAACCAGACCAGCGTCCGATTTGTTCCTCTTCAACAACATCAGCCAACATGGAGTTATTGAAGGCAACACCCAACTCAAATGCTATGTTAGCTAAACCAATTAACAGCAGTGCCATTGGCACATAAGAGGCTTCGGGCTTAATGAACCAAAGACCACAGGTAAGAAGCCCCATTATCCAAGTAAAGGCGAAGAGCCAGGGTTTTCGACGGCCGCCATGATCGGCAATGGACCCCAAAATAGGGGCGAGTACAGCGATGGCAAGACCTGAAATGGTGATCATCATTGTCCATTGGGCTGTGCCCAAATTCCTGTCGCCACCTATAGCGCTGACGTATTCAGAGAAAACAAAAGTGACAATCACGGTCGTGAAAGCAGAGTTTGCCCAATCATAAAAAGCCCAAGACCAAATGCCCAATTTCCGTTGTTTAGCGGTCGATTCAGTGGTCATTTTTACCCCCTGTAAAGATGAGTATTAGTGTTGATTGAGAGAATCCTTAATGCATCAATTCGACTCTACCTAAGAGAAAATTGACGGATTAAGGTGGACAGAATGCAATTTTCTTATGTTTTTAGACGAGAAAAAGCCTGTAAATCGCTCTTTTTCTGAGAAAAAATCGATCTAGGGCTTGTGTCTGCAATACAGTTTTGCCATCTTGTAGCAATTACACTATAAGTGCTGGCAGATTCGAGTCGTTGTCGGCCCAAAAGTTCGCGACTATAGCTGAAAGCCCCGAGCCCTTTTTATTATGAAAATACTGAAACAATTTTTTAGTTTATTTGCCGTCGTTCTAACCCTCTCTATTGCGGTCCCTTCTTTAGGTATGGCCCAACAGATTGAGAAGTTAGGACAGTTCACCGATTGGTCGGCTTATCGATACAACCACAATGGCAAGCCTGCTTGCTTCATGGCCAGTCAGCCCAAGAAAGCTGAAGGCAACTACACACGTCGTGGGCAAATCCACTACTTGGTGTCACATCGTGCAGCGGATGAAATTCGTGATGAGAACTCCTTTGTGGCTGGCTATACGTTCAAGGCGGACAGTAGAGTTTCTGTCGCCATAGGTGGCAAGGCTTTCACCTTGTTTACTAAAGGCGATACTGCCTGGGCACGAAATGAAGATGATCGTGGTCTGACAGAGGCGATGATCAAGGGCTCTACGATGGTTGTGAAGGGTACGTCCTCTCGCGGCACTGAAACTGTCGATACCTTTTCGTTGTCAGGTTTTACTGCTGGCTACCGCGCTATGTCTAAAGCCTGTGGTATTGAACCCTAGACAAAACGACAAAGCCTAGTTTATTGAGGCGGCCTTGAGCCGCCTTATTGCTTTTTGGGAAGAAATTATGAGCCAAACCGGACACAATGCAGCCTTTGCTGCCCCCGAAACCCGGGCCGATGGGCGAACGAACCTTGTTGGACTGGACAGAGACGAGCTCGCTGCTGAGTTTGACAAGCTCTCCTTGCCTAAGTTCCGGGTAAAGCAAGTTTGGCAGTGGATTTACAATCGTGGTGCAACTGATTTCGCGACGATGACTAATCTTGCAAAACCATTGAGAGAGCAGTTGGCCGAACAATTTGTCATTGAACGCCCAAAAGTATCCCAATCCCTTCAATCCGTTGATGGCACAGCAAAGTGGCTGTTGGCGTTTGAAGATGGCAATGAAGTAGAAACGGTTCATATCCCAGCAGCAGATCGGGGAACCTTGTGCATCTCTTCTCAAGTTGGCTGCACACTGACCTGTAAGTTTTGCCACACGGGCACTCAGCGGTTAGTGCGAAATCTGTCTCCAATGGAAATCGTAAGCCAAGTGATGTTGTCCCGTGACGCGTTCGGGGAATGGCCTTCGCCGATAGACGGCAGCCGACAGATCACCAACATTGTACTCATGGGTATGGGCGAGCCGCTTTACAACTATGATAACGTTGCTAAAGCGATGAAGATCGTCATGGATCCTGAGGGCATCTCAATGTCCAAGCGCAAGATCACGCTGTCGACCTCTGGTGTTGTGCCAATGATGCGTCGCTGCGGTGAAGAGCTCAATGTTAACCTGGCAGTCAGCCTGCATGCGGTCACAGATGAGATCCGCGATGACTTAATGCCGATCAACAAGAAATATCCGCTGAAAGAGCTGATCCAGGCTTGCCGTGATTATCCCAACACTAACAATGCCCGTCGCATTACATTCGAATACGTCATGCTGAAAGGCATCAATGACAGTGACGCGGATGCTCGAGGCTTGGCCAAATTGCTCAGAGGTATTCCTGCGAAAATCAATTTGATTCCTTTCAATCCATGGCCTGGTTCCGGCTATGTTTGTTCGGATCCTCTAAGAATCAGTAAATTTGCGGATATCTTGGCCGCTGCTGGCTATTCAGCACCTGTGAGGCAGGCGAGGGGCGAAGATATTTTAGCTGCTTGTGGTCAGTTGAAAAGCGAGAGTGAACGTTTAAAGAAAACTGAACGAACTGCACTTGCGGAAGATCACCTGCTGGCACAGGCGGCGGCAGTTAACTAGGAGGCTACTGATGTCGGAACTGAAGCTGTCAGAGGCAATCAATAAAAACTGCCCTTGGTCTGGAAAA
>CAJQQJ010000436.1 GCA_905480445.1 uncultured Alphaproteobacteria bacterium
TCTACACTAAGCGTGGCGGAAGCGCGCGAGGTCTATCGCACGTCCAGCAAAAATCTCGGCGGCGAAATCCCGTTAGTTGCAGAGGTCCTTGATCTGCAAACTGACGGCTCGTCAGCATCCCCTATCGGAATGCGCCTTTATCGCGGGGCTCTACTAGAAAGAGGAAAATCACAGCAAACAATCGTGTTTTTCCACGGCGGTGGATGGGTTATTGGTGACTTGGACACCCATGACATTTCCTGTCGCCATCTTGCCAACAAAATCGCTGGCACAGTGATTTCAGTGGATTACCGGTTGGCTCCAGAACATAAATTCCCAGCCGCCGCCGAAGACGCCATTGCTGCCACTGAATGGATTTTTGGTTCGGCCGCTGAGCTTGGTGTCGACCCCGCAAGAATGAGTGTCGCCGGAGACAGCGCTGGAGGGAACTTAGCGGCAGTCGTCGCGCTCGCTCTTCGAGACAGCCAACATCCCGACCTGCAAGCCCAACTCCTTGTCTATCCAGCAACTGATTTCTCTGTCGCACGACCTTCAATCGGAAAGCATGCTGATCAATTGCCCTTACCCAAGTCTTCTATCGACTGGTTCGCAGCTCACTATTTACCGAATGAAAGCTCCCGGGAAGATTGGCGTAGCTCTCCAATTCTGGCATCCGATCATAGAGGCCTTCCACCCGCCTTTGTTATGACAGCTGGTTTTGATCCTTTACAAGATGAGGGGCTGGCCTACGTCGAAACATTGAAGAAATCTGGTGTTCAGACGGAACACCTCTTCCTCCCCGGCCAAATACATGGCTGTTTTACAATGTGTGGCTTTGTCCCTGAGGCTTTATTAATTGTTGATGCTATGGTGGATTTTCTCAAAAAAATGTAATGATAAAAACCTGCAAATGCAGAAAGCTACAAATGCAGAACTCAAGAAAGAATGGCGTCGATGAACAACGGTAAGTCTTCTGAGGCCTTTAAAATAAGCGCAGCCCAACACGTCGATGTATTGGTTGTTGGCGCGGGCATATCCGGGGTCGCAGCTGGGCGTTATTTGAAAGAATTCTGCCCCAACAAAGAATTCCTCATTCTTGAAGAAAAAGCGACTTTTGGGGGGACTTGGGATACCCACCGCTATCCAGGCATTCGTTCTGACAGCGATCTCTACACTTTTGGTTATAGCTTCAAGCCCTGGATTGGGCCGCCAATCGCTACAGCTGCTGAAATACTTGCCTACATGGGCGACGTGATTGAAGAGAACGAGATAGACAGAAACATCCTCTATCGACACAGGATCAAAACTGCAAACTGGTCCTCTGACGAAAAGCTTTGGATCCTGGAAGCCGTCGATCTAGACACTGAGGAAACGCGACGATTCACAACCAATTTCCTTTGGATGGCACAGGGCTACTATCGCCATTCAAAAGGCTACACCCCCGATTGGGACGGGATGGCTGACTTTGAAGGTGAGATCATTCATCCGCAACATTGGCCAGAAGACTTCAATGGTAAAGGCAAGAAAATCGTCGTTGTCGGCTCGGGATCGACAGCGGCAACTTTGATACCCAACATCGCTGATGATTGTGAACAGGTCACAATGCTTCAGCGATCCCCGACCTATTTCTTGACCGCCAAAAATGTTAACGAACTAGCCGACACTTTGCGAGAAATCGAGATTGATGACGAGTTAATCCATGAGATCACCCGCAAGAAAATCATATTCGACCAGGCTGCCTTTACGCGTCGATGCAAGGCAGAGCCAGAACAAGTCAAACGAGAGCTTTTGACTATGGTCAAGGCGCATCTGGGTAGGGACTATGATGTTGGCAAACACTTTTCACCGGACTACCGCCCTTGGCGTCAGCGCATTGCCTTCATCCCAGATGGAGATTTGTTCAAGAGCATCGCAGACGGTAAGGCCAGCGTTGTCACTGACGAAATAGAACGGTTCACTTCCGCTGGCATCCTCCTCAAATCCGGAGACATGCTCGAGGCAGACATAATCGTCACTGCAACCGGGTTTAACATGAATGTCCTCGGAGACATCGATTTTACGGTTGATGGCGCTTCTCTAGCATTCAATGAAACTGTTACTTACCGCGGCATGATGTTCACAGGTGTTCCAAATATGGCATGGGTGTTTGGATACTTCCGTGCAAGTTGGACTTTGAGAGCAGAACTTGTGGCAGAGTTCATCTGCAAGCTCTTAAATCATATGGAAGCTACTGGCGTTGAACGAGTAGAACCCGTGCTACGGGAAGCTGAAAAAAACATGCCGCTCCATTCATGGGTAGACCCTGATGATTTCAATCCGGGTTATCTGATGCGCAAAGGCCACCTCCTCCCACAACGAGGAGAATCTAGTGAATGGAAACACAGCCAAGACTATTGGACCGAAAGAAAAGAGTTCTCGGCCATCGATCTAGAGGATGAGATCTTTGCATATGAGTAGGTCAAAACGAGACTGTTAATCAGGAAACCGACGACGACCTCACTCAAGCATTTTTTCCTAGCCAGTGCCTTTACTCAGCTGCTTTCAAAGACTGTGAAAGTGGGATGTGATCTAGCCTCTCTTGTGCAAAACCCAGAAGTTGATCCAGTGTCTCCAGAAAAGCATCCATTTTCTCAGAGCCGATCTGATCTCGTAGGGACTGACTTAAGGCTTTGGCCTGTGGCCAAATTTTCTCGACCAAATGTTGCCCTTCTTGTGTAAGCTGTAGCACTTTTCTTCGGCTATCTTTTGAATCCGCAGAACTTTTGACCAACCCTTTTTTTTCGAGAAGCGTTAGGCTTCGACTTGTATGGGCAGGATCGATCCCGGACACTCTCGCAAGCTTCCTAAGGTGGCAGTTTCCAGTGCGGGCCAAATTAACCAACGTCCGCCATTCTTGGAGGGAAAGGCCAGTTGGCTTCAAAGCTTCCTTATAGAAAATCAACGACAGTTTATTGGCCAAGCGCACAACACCTACGTTGACCACTTCCTCAACACTGTATTGGTTTTGCTTATCCATAGGCTGAATGCATCTCTTAGTTGGTTTCATCACATAAGAATAGAACACGTTGCATGTGCAACATAAAAACTTGATCGAGGGCTTTTTTTATGGTCAGCTTGCCCCAACGAACAAAAAACACGATATTCAGGGAGAATAAAATGAATATTTTCAAGTCTTTAGCTGCTGTGGGAATCGCCTCACTGATGGCGACAACAGCCTTCGCACAAGTAAACCTGACAGCTGAAACAGCTTCGCCAGGTGGTGCAACGCACTTAGCTCCGTCACACTTGACAGAAGTTGCCGGTACTCAAGGTATCGCAAACATCCAGTTGGCGGACGGCCAAACTCTAACAAATTCGCTTCTGAACGTTGCTGAAGGAAAAACTGATATTGCGGGTACGCCGCACATTCTTCCTTTCCTAATGAGTAAAGGTATTGGGCCTTATGGTAAGCTTGGCAAGGAAAAGGGAGCAGAATTGGCGTCTAATTTACGCGCGATCTATCCTTTCACTTTGGGCGTTTTCTTTCTCTATGCCTTTGACGCAAAAGGTATTTCCGGTTGGGACGGCCTAGAAGGCAAGACAATCTTCAACGGCCCGCCTCGTGGTGGTGCTTTGAACAACGCCCGTGCCATGATCCAGATCATTACCGGTCTTAAAGACGGTGAAGGCTACACCGGTATCCAGGCAAACTGGGGACAAGCTTCCGCTGTTATCGGCGGTGGCGAGCCAGATGCTGTTGTCCTGCCAGAACTGTTCCCAAGTGGACGGGTTTCAACACTGGGTGCTGCTGGTAAATTGACAGCTTGGTCAATGCCAAAGGATGTCTACGAAAGTGAAGCCATGCAGAAGTACCTGAAGGCACCAGGCAGCGCGTCTTTCGAGGCTCCTATCGCAGAACTTCAAGCCATCATGGGTGATGATTGGAGCTTCGTTTCTGAAGACGATACGTTCCGCGCTCTAGCAACCATTGGTGGTGATGTTGTTCACAAGGATATGGACGAAGAACTCGTTTACAAGCTTGTAAAAGCCTACGTCGGTACTCTTGATCAACTGAAAGCAAAGGCCGCATTTGGTAATTCAGTAGATTATGACAACCCAGGCCTCGGTATGTGCGGTAAGAACCCTGTAAAGTATCACAAAGGTGCTGTTCGTGCTTGGGAAGAAGCCGGATACGACGCTCCTGACTGTGCTAAAGACATGTAAGCTCATTTAGCATCTAACTAAAGCCACCCCCTTCTCTTGTGAGAAGGGGGTGTTTTCACTTTAAAGGCACAAATTCAAAGTCCAGGAGAAGGCATTCGATGTCAGACAAAACTGCTTCAGAAGCTTTCAAATCAGTTTTTCCAAACCGCTACGTCTATGTTCTGGCTCTGATTTTTGTATTTTTGGGCGTATTGAACTCGATGCCTACCATCCCAGGATGGGATGATTTCTGGCGCTATCTGACTGGCTACAAAGAATTGAAGGTTCGCAGTTTCGCGACCGAGTGGTTCTATCCAATCATCTTTTTCATCATGATGCTGATTGTAGCTCTCAAACATTCCATGTGGAACGAGTGGCGAGGCACTCGGCGTGCCTGGTTCGGTTTGCTCATGGATTTAGCACTAGTTTTTGCTGCTGGAGCAATTTCGCTTACTTATCTGATTGAAATCGATTCTGTTTGCTTGATCGATACTCTCACGGGTGAACGTGCCCGACTTATCGCTGAAACACTCAAAGCCGAAATCGAATTCGCCGAAGATATGGGCCTTCCAATACCCAGCTCAGTCGATGACCCCAGTTGTGTGTCAACGACAGGCGTATGGTTGGTCGCCATAATGGGCGCATCAATACTCATATTCTTGGCCTATAACATCAAGGTCTGGGGCCTACCGTTGGTATTGGTCGCCTTGCTTATCGCGCTCTACACGATTGTCACGGTTCTAGTTTGGTACTTCCACGGACCAGAAGACATCAACAAGTATTTCATGACCAAACTTGGTGGAGAGCCACGGGCCTTCATTGATGGCCGTCCCAATGTTCATGACGCATTAGTGAATAACGCGGCGGGCATGCTAGGGCGCTTTATTAGCGTCATCATGAACACAGTTTTCCCCTATATTATATTGGGTGCAATGTTCGGGAAATCCGCTGGCGGACAAGCGCTGATAAAACTCGCATTCCGTTGGACACGCAAACTAAGAGGTGGTCCTGCTCACGCAGCTATAGTCTCATCTGCTATGTTTGGCACGATCACTGGCGGACCGGTTGTAAACGTGCTCTCGACCGGTGTTCTGACCATACCAATGATGCTAAAGCGCGGATTTTCTAAAACTTTTGCTGGCGGAGTAGAGGCCGCCGCGTCATCAGGTGGATCAATCATGCCACCGGTCATGGGCGTTGCAGCATTCATCCTCGCAGCCTTAACCGGAGTGCCTTACCGCGACATTATTATCGCCGCAACACTCCCAGCTGTCGCTTACTTCTTTTGCTTGTTCCTTTCAGCCGTCTTTCAATCACGCAAGCAAGGAATAGGGGCCTTCGGTGAGTTGACAGATGACATGCGACTCACACGTGAAGACGCACTGCATCTTTGCCAGATATTTCTCCCAACCATACTGATCCTTGTTCTGTTACTGACACCAAAAGACTCTATCGGCTGTGGCCCACTTGGCTGGCTTTTCGGTGTCGAGACAGTTATCACTGGTGATCAATGTCGCGGAACAAACCTTCCATGGATTTTTCAAATCTTTCAAAACGCAGCAGGTGATGCCGGGGCCACTGGTTGGTGGGCGGCAGCTTTTGTCATCGTTCTGCTTTTCCTTGATAAAGCATTCCGTGCAAAACCACGCCTTCTGCTTGATGGATTGGCTGAGGCTGGAATTACTATTTCCACGCTTTACCTGATGCTTCTTGCTGTCACTGTGATTGATGTTTGTCTAAACTTTACAGGGCTTTCAACCTTTGTTGCGGTTGACATCTTGAGCTTCCTTTTGTCGCTTAATCTGGGCGCGGGATCGGGGGTTTTCTTGTTCATAGCGTTGTTGGTCACTATGCTCTTAGCTGTGCTCTTAGGCATGGGTATGCCCGCAGTCCCTGCATACATTAACGTTGCTTTGTTGATGGGGCCGCTCCTGATTGGGCTTGGTATTGCGACCTTCACCGCACACATGTTTATTTTCTATTTTGCAGTCGCTTCAGCGATTACGCCACCAGTGGCCTTGGCAGCTTTTGCAGCCTCTACGATCACCAAAGCCGACCCGATGGCGACTGGTTTCAGTGCCGTTCGTTCCGGGATCGTAATGTTTGTCATCCCTTTTGTTTTCGCTTTCTATCCAGAGCTCTTGTTGATCGAGCAGGCCGTGATCCAACCCGGAAGTTCCACAAGTGGCATCCAGTATCTGCCAGGCTACGATGGTAACATTCATTGGGGGTCGTTATTGTTTTTAATCGCTCGCTTGATCCTCGGCCTTTATTTGATTGCCAGTGCTTTAGCAGGCTTTGATCGCGCAGCTTTGGCTCCTTGGGAATGGGCGACCCGGTTGGTTTTGGCGGTTCTTGTGATGATCAGCAGCGCCTATATCTTCGGACCAGCTCTCGTCGGTACCGCATTGTTACTCACCTTCCACTATACGAAGAACCGAGAAATAGCCTAAGAATAGAATGGTCTGCGGAGATCTGGAGCCAATCATAGTTCTGCCTATGAGAACGCCGGTGCAATAATCCACCACTGAAGCGGCGGAATATTTCTGCTGTGGCCGGAGTAAAAGTCCGCCAGTGTTAAGCTCTCTGTTTTGTCAG
>CAJQQJ010000437.1 GCA_905480445.1 uncultured Alphaproteobacteria bacterium
ACCATTCTCTAGCATCAACCGCGTTCTCACTAAGCGTGAAACGACAGATGTTATCGATACTGTCTATCGCCACTGTGGGCAAAAAGAGACCGTCATCTTTGCTGACCGTTTGATGGGCCTTGGCTTCAAGTATGCCGCTAAGGCTGGTATCTCCTTTGGTAAGGATGACATGGTCATTCCTGATGCCAAATTCCCATTGGTTGATGAAGCTCAGGAACAGGTCAAAGAGTTCGAGCAACAGTATCAGGAGGGCTTGATTACGCGCGGTGAGAAGTACAACAAAGTAGTTGACGTCTGGTCACAGTGTTCAGACCGTGTTGCTGACGAAATGATGAAAGTCATGCAGCAAGGCTCTGGTGCCAAGATTAACTCAGTTTACATGATGGCGCACTCTGGTGCTCGTGGTTCTGCCACACAGATTAAGCAGCTCGCTGGTATGCGCGGTTTGATGGCTAAGCCTTCTGGTGAAATCATTGAAACACCGATTATCTCTAACTTTAAAGAAGGTCTAACGGTTCTTGAGTACTTTAACTCTACTCACGGCGCACGTAAGGGCCTCGCTGATACGGCATTGAAGACTGCTAACTCAGGTTACTTGACACGTCGTTTGGTTGATGTGGCACAGGATGCAGTGATTGTTGAACATGATTGCGGTACTGATAAAGGCCTGGATGCTACGGCGATCATCGAAGGTGGTAACACCGTCGTTTCTCTGTCTGAGCGCATCTTGGGTCGCGTGACACTTACAGAAGTTCTGCATCCAAAGACTGGAGAAGTGATTGTTCCAGCAGGGCAGTTGTTGGACGAGAAATTGTCTGACCTGATCGAAAGTTCTGGTGTCGACAAGATTTCTTACCGTTCAGTGTTGGTTTGTGAAACTCGCAATGGCGTTTGTGCCAGCTGTTATGGCCGTGATTTAGCGCGCGGTACTATGGTAAATGTTGGTGAAGCTGTCGGTGTTATCGCTGCACAGTCTATCGGCGAGCCGGGCACTCAGTTGACCATGCGTACGTTCCATATTGGTGGTGCTGCTCAGCGTGGTGCAGAACAGTCCTCTGTAGAGGCCGTTTTGGACGCTAAAATCAAGATCAAGAACCGTAACGTGGTTATTGATGCTGATGGCAATCCAATTGTTATGAACCGTCATACTGAAATCCTGTTGATGGATGAGAACGGTCGCGAACGCTCTAACCATAAGGTTCCTTACGGTACTAAGTTGTTGGTTGACGATGGTAAGAAGGTCAAAACAGGCCAGAAATTGGCTGAGTGGGATCCTTATACTTTGCCGATTATCACTGAGAAAAATGGTGTGGCTAACTATGTTGATTTGGTTGACGGTGTTTCCATGCGTGAAGTCACCGATGAAGCAACAGGCCTTTCGTCAAGAGTTGTCGTAGATTGGAAACAACAGCCAAAAGGTGCTGAACTTCGTCCACGTGTGACATTGAGAAACGACGATGGCGAAGTTCTAGAACTCAGCAATGGTCTGGAAGCTCGTTACTTCATGTCGGTTGACGCTATTCTGTCTGTAGAGAATGGTGCCAAGGTTCATGCTGGCGATGTTCTTGCGAGAATTCCTCGTGAATCTTCAGGTACACGTGATATTACTGGTGGTCTGCCACGTGTGGCGGAATTGTTTGAAGCTCGCCGTCCAAAGGATTACGCGATTATCGCTGAAGCTGATGGTCGTGTTGAGTTTGGTCGTGACTACAAAACCAAACGTCGAGTTTTGATCGTGCCTGAGGAAGCCGATAAGGAAGCAGTGGAGTACATGGTACCTAAGGGTAAGCACCTGGCTGTTCAGGAGGGTGATTTCATCCGGAAGGGTGAGTTGCTGTTAGCCGGTAACCCTGTTCCACACGATATTCTTGAGATCTTGGGTGTTGAGGCACTTTCTGATTATCTGACGAACGAAATCCAAGAAGTCTACCGTCTCCAAGGTGTGAAGATCAACGATAAGCACATCGAGGTCATGGTTCGTCAAATGCTCCAGAAGATCGAAGTTACCGATGGTGGTGACACGACCTTCTTGATCGGCGAACAGGTTGACCGCGAAGAGTTCGAGGAAGAAAACGAAAAAGCAATGCGCGACGGTGGTCGTCTTGCTGCTGGTAAGCCTGTTCTACAGGGTATTACTAAAGCGAGCCTACAAACCCGTTCATTCATCTCAGCAGCTTCGTTCCAGGAAACAACACGCGTTCTGACTGAAGCTTCAGTTCAAGGTAAGATCGATTACTTGAGCGGTCTGAAAGAAAACGTGATCGTTGGTCGCCTTATTCCAGCAGGTACCGGCGCGATCGTCAATCAGATGCGTCGTGTTGCCAACGAACGGGATAGAGAACTCGAAGTTCTCCATGGCGAAGGAGATGATGGTGACGAGTTGCTCGCTATCGATTTCGCTTCCATGGACCAGCCGGACGTTGTTGAGAACTAAGCGCTCAATACTGAGCTAAAACGAATAGCGTTAGGCCCTGCAAGGAAACTTGTGGGGCCTTTTGTTTTATGGTTTGCTTTTGAACGATGCTCTGCTGGCCTAACAGTTCTACTGTTGTAAACTGCAACTCGAGGCACCGGTCTTTCCCAATTCCCGGTGTGCGGCTAACCATATATTCGTTTTGTTAGTACCTGTGCTGGCTAGCAAGAAACAGTCGGCACTGCGTGGAGCTTCGATAAGTAGCAAATAGAGACCTCAGCATAACTAGAGGATTCCCATAGGCTGGAATATTTGGTAACTTTTGTCATGCAGAAACCTTTCGTCAGCCAACCCGAACTTTTTGTGACCACCAGCGATCTTGATCATCCAGCACTTCATGCGCTTGA
>CAJQQJ010000438.1 GCA_905480445.1 uncultured Alphaproteobacteria bacterium
ATGACTAATCCGTTTCTCACACCGGGTGCATTCGTTATCAATCGCCTCGAACTTTCCTGGGGCTTAGGTCAGATACAATCGGCCATTGGCAACAAAATCACCGTCAATTTTGAACAAGTTGGCAAATTGGTGTTGAACACAGATCATGTGACTTTGGATGTTATAGACGCCGAAGATAATAGCTGGAGAAACACTGATGCCTGACGGCAGCACACCGAATTCACGCAGAATGCACCCTGGTCAGGGTCGCCGTAAAGCCAGCCCGACACCTAAGGGTCGCCAGATTGATACAGCCGCCGCTTCCGAAGTACAGGAACTGCTCGGCGACCGTGAAATCCGCCGCGATCTCCTGATCCAATATCTTCATTTGATCCAAGATAAATTCGGCTGTTTGCAAAGCTCTCATCTCGCTGCTTTGGCAGATGAGATGAAACTGGCGATGAGTGAAGTTTTCGAAGTAGCATCTTTTTACGCTCATTTCGACATTGTCTTCGACGATGAAACACCGCCCCCTCCACTCACTATTCGCGTTTGCGAAAGTTTGACATGCGAGCTTAAAGGCGCGCAGGACATTTTGAAAAACTTGCCCGCGGCTGTTGGTGATCAGGTTCGTGTCATTGGCGCTCCTTGTATGGGTCGCTGCCAATGTGCGCCAGTTGCCGAAGTCGGTCATAACAACGTCGACAACGCAACGATTGTGTCGCTCAGTAAAGCCGCCGCCGACAAAGACACGCATCCTACGATCCCTGCATACATCACCTTCGACGACTACGTTGCTGGTGGCGGTTACAATCTACTGAAGGACCTTCAAGCAGGAAAAACCACACCAGAAGCGCTGATAACAACGATGAAGGACTCAGGCCTTCGTGGTCTTGGTGGTGCAGGTTTCCCATCAGGCATGAAGTGGGACTTCGTTCGCCGCGAACCTGCGCCACGTTTAATGGCAATCAACGGCGATGAAGGCGAACCAGGTACGTTCAAAGACCGACATTACCTTGAAACTGATCCACATCGCTTCCTTGAGGGCATGTTGGTCGCTGCAACCGTCGCGGAAGCCGAGACAGTGTTTGTCTACATCCGTGATGAATATCCTGCGGTTCTCGAAATTCTTGAAAAAGAAATAGCCCGCGTTGTTAGTGAGGGCCTCAACGGTTCAACAGGTATTGAGCTTAGACGCGGCGCCGGCGCTTATATCTGCGGTGAAGAATCAGCTATGCTCGAATCAATTGAGGGCAAGCGTGGCATACCAAGACACAAGCCCCCTTACCCAACACAAGTTGGCCTTTTCGGTCGCCCGACTTTGATCCACAACGTGGAGACAGTCTACTGGGTTCGTGAGATTGTTGAAAAAGGCGCTGAATGGTTCACACAACAAGGTGCGAACGGCCGTAAAGGCCTTCGTTCATATTCTGTTTCTGGTCATGTTAAAAACCCAGGCGTTGTTTTGGCCCCTGCCGGTACAACAATCCAGGAGTTGATCGACGATCATTGCGGTGGCATGGAAGACGGCCATATTTTCAAAGCCTACCTTCCAGGTGGTGCTTCTGGTGGTATTTTACCAGCGCGGTTGAATTCTATCCCGCTCGATTTCGACACCCTGCAAGAATACGATTGTTTCATCGGTTCAGCGGCTGTCGTGGTCTTGTCCGATCAGGATAATATGAAAGCCGTTGGCCTCAACCTCATGAAATTTTTTGAGGATGAAAGCTGTGGCCAGTGCACACCGTGCAGAAACGGCACAGAAAAAGCCGTACAGTTGATGAGTGAAGAAAAATGGGACGTCGAGCTGCTCGCCGACCTCAGCCAAGTCATGATGGACAGCTCCATTTGTGGCCTAGGTCAGGCGGCCCCTAACCCGTTGAACTCAATCATCAAGCATTTCTCCGACGATCTAGCGTAGGAAAGACACATGGCAGATACAGTAAAATTTAGCCTCAACGGCAAGCAAGTTGAAGCGCAGGCCGGAGAAACAATCTGGCAGGTTTCAGATCGTTTAGGCGTAGAAATTCCGCATCTTTGTTACTCACCGGAGCCCGGCTACCGCGCCGACGGCAACTGCCGTGCTTGTATGGTTGAAATCGAAGGTGAGCGTGTTCTTGCGGCCTCTTGTATTCGCACACCGTCTGAAGGCATGGTGGTTAACTCAGCCTCTGATCGCGCGAAGAAATCTCGTGAGATGGTGTTTGAGCTGCTGGTTGCTGATCAGCCAGAGCGTGTCACATCGCATGATCCTGACAGCAAGTTCTGGAACTGGTCGGACAAAGTTGGCGTCGAGACCAGCCGTTTCCCGGCCAAAGCCAGCCAATATGTGCCAGCGGCCGATACCAGCCATACGGCGATGTCCGTTAATCTGGATGCTTGCATCAATTGCAATCTCTGTGTCCGGGCTTGCCGTGAAGTTCAAGTGAACGATGTCATCGGCATGGCTTACCGTGGTTCTGGCGCTAAGGTCATTTTCGACTTTGACGACGAAATGGGCCAGTCGACCTGTGTCGCTTGTGGTGAATGTGTCCAGGCCTGCCCAACAGGTGCCCTGATGGAATCAAGCCTGCTTAATGAAGCTGGTACACGTGTTGTCTTTGAAGAAGAAACTGTTGCTTCTGGTTGCCCTTACTGTGGTGTTGGTTGCCAGATCGAATACAAAGTAAAAGACAACCAAATCCTTTACGCCGATGGCAACAATGGCCCGGCAAACTCAAATCGCCTTTGTGTTAAGGGTCGTTTCGGGTTCGAATATCAAAGCCACGAAGACCGCTTGACCGTACCACTGATCCGTCGTGATGACGCGCCAAAGTCTGGCGACTGCGAAGTTGATCCACAAAATCCATGGACTCATTTCCGTGAAGCGACATGGGAAGAAGCGCTGGACCGCGCTGGCGGTGCCTTGAAAGGCATCTATGACCGCGAAGGACCAAAAGGTCTTGCTGGTTTCGGTTCTGCTAAAGGCTCAAATGAAGAAGCTTACCTCTTCCAGAAACTGATCCGCACAGCCTTCCACACCAACAATGTTGATCACTGTACGCGTCTTTGCCACGCCTCATCTGTTGCGGCCTTGATGGAAGCAATTGGAACGGGTGCTGTGACAGCACCATTTACAGCAGCTAAAGATTCTGACTGTATTATCGTGATTGGTGCCAACCCTACGGTAAATCATCCAGTGGCAGCGACGTTCATCAAGAACGCTACCAA
>CAJQQJ010000439.1 GCA_905480445.1 uncultured Alphaproteobacteria bacterium
AAGGCAACCAAAGCCGCCAAAGCAAAGCGCCATTCAAAACGGATGGCAATGTAGATCGCAATAGCACCCAAGGCCAACAAGGTTGCTAGTATTCCCGCCTCAATCAGCTCCGAAGAAACGGTCGGTCCAACAACCTCTGTACGACGATACTGATCAACGCGGTCTTGCAACTGCGCCTTGATCTTTTCGATTGCCGCTTGCTGAGCTTTTTCTTCTTCTTCCGCAGTTTCAGCGACCTGATACTGAACCAAGATCAGCACGTCCGTGGGTTGACCAAATTCCTGCAGCCTGATTTCACCCAAGTCGAGGTCATTCAGTTCGGCCCGCAATTCGTCCATTTGGAAGCTCTGCTTCATGCGAACTTCCAGCAGAGAGCCACCACGGAAATCCACACCGTAGTTCAAGCCAACAATGAAGAAAGTGGCCAGGGAGCCAAGAACCATTAGGGCTGAGAAAATCAAAGACAACCGGCGCAACGCCATAAAGTCGAATTTTGAATTGAAGCTAATTTTTTTGATTAATGCAAAAGACATGATCATTAGCCTCTTTATATTGGAAGCACGTCGGATTTCTGGGGATTAAGCCAGAAACCGATGAGCAAACGAGTAAGTAGAAGTGCAGTAAACATCGAGGTGATGATGCCAAGCCCTAGAGTAACAGCGAAGCCTTGAACCGGCCCTGAACCGAAGACAAACAACAGCATGGTTGCAATCAAAGTGGTGATGTTCGCATCTAAGATTGTTGATAAAGCGTTGCTGTAGCCATTCTTAACGGCTTGTGCGGCCTTTCCGAGCCGGAGGTATTCTTCTCGTATGCGCTCAAACACCAGTACATTGGCGTCAACCGCCATACCAACCGTCAAAACGATACCGGCGATACCTGGTAAGGTCAGCGTTGCTTGTAAAACCGAGAGCAGCCCCAAAATCAACACAAGGTTGGCAATCAGTGCGACGTTAGCAAACATGCCAAAGCTGCCGTACATGAGCGCCATGAAGATCAAAACGAAGATAAAGCCCAGAATACAAGCCAGCGTGCCGGCCTTGATTGAGTCCGCACCGAGGCCTGCACCCACGGTTCTTTCTTCCAAAACAACAACAGGCGCTGGTAGAGAACCCGCATTCATGAGGATCGCGAGATCCTTGGCACCCTGAATGGTGAATTGCCCAGAGATGATACCAGAGCCACCGCAAATAGCACTTTGGATTACTGGTGCAGAAATGACGTGTGCATCAAGGATAATAGCGAAACGCTTGTTTACGTTATCACGTGTTGCCTTACAGAACTTGCGGCCACCTTCACCATTGAAACGGAAGGCAACAACAGGGCGGCCTTCGTTGAAGTCTTGCCTAGCGTCAACCAACATATCGCCTACGATGATACGGCGCTTCTTCACGACATACTTTTCAGGGTTTTCCCGCGCTGTTTCTGAGTAAGCTTCCATGATCTCACTGTCAGCTGGGATAGAGGCGGCACCAGCGCTCACGTTTTCATTCAAGAATGAAAACCAGAGTTCAGCTGTTTGCACCAAAATAATTTTGTCAGCAGTCGTATCTTCGACACCTGGAAGCTGGATCAAAACACGGTCTTTACCTTGACGCTGTATGGAGATCTCTCGAACGCCGTTGGGATCCAGACGCAATCTCACGGTTTCAATCGTCTGTGCGATAATGTCAGTGATCAACGCTTCTTGTTGGTCCTCAGGCATTTCTATAACGACTTGCTGATTTTCTTCATCAAGTGTCACCTGCACATCATTTGAAATGCCAATGAGTGATCTACCTGCTTTATCCAATAGTTCTGGATCACGTGGCTTGAAGATCAAACGACCTTCCTCAATGGTGGGCGGAAAGTACTTTACCTTAGCACTGCGCAAAGATTGGCGAGCACTATCTTCAAGCCCTTTCATGTACTTGGCAACAGATTCATCTGTATCGACCTTGAGCAGCAGATAAGCACCACCGCGCAGATCGAGGCCAAGATTGACTGTTTGCCCAGGTACAATGCTGGAACCGTCTTCGCGAGACCCAAAGTTGGGTGCCGCCAAGAGTATTCCAACCACGATCACGCCTAAAATCATGATCGTTTGCCAGAGAGGAAGTCTTAACATTTGAAGTTCCTAACGAAGGAGAGAGAGGTTTCGCTTACTTCTTCTCAATAACTTGAGAAACCGCATCACGCAGCATTTTGACTTTAACGCCTTCAGCAATTTCGATCGTCAAACCATCTTCTTCACTTTTGGCAACTGTTCCATAAAAGCCAGAAGAGGTTACAATCTTGTCACCTTTACCAATGGCTTCCACCATGGCTTTGTGCGCTTTCATTTTCTTTTGTTGTGGACGGATCATCAAGAAATAGAAGATCGCCATGATCGCGATGATAGGCAAAAAAGTCGACAGCATATCGCCGCCGCCGAGCTGGGCAAAAACAGGGGCAGTAAAAGACATTTAAGTCACTCCAGGTATGAAATTTGCGGCACTATACAGACCCGCCCCAAGCTTGCCAATCGATTGCAGCTGGGGTAGAGGCCTAAAACCCCACAAAAGGTCGAGATTTCGAGAATAGATATGGATGAAGCCGCTACAGTACAAGCTTTGGAATTGATTGCGTCAAAGTTAGCCAACATAGAAGCAAGACTCTCCGGCGCTGATTTACGTGAAATTGAGCTAGATATGGAGGCTGCGGACGCCTTTGTTTGGCAACCTGAGCACCACCGATTGAAGCCTGTTCCCAAGGTTGCGCGTGTACCGTTGACACTGCTGCAGGGGATCGATCAGGTGCGCGAGATCATTGAAGACAACACTCGTCGCTTTGCTTCTGGCCTGCCTGCCAACAACGCTTTGTTGTGGGGTGCGCGTGGTATGGGCAAGTCTTCGATTGTCAAAGCGCTTCATGCCTCCCTAGTTGAAGAAGGCAAAGCATCTGGCTGGCCACCACTTCTGTTGATCGAAATACAGCGCGAGGATATCTCAACCTTGTCCAAGCTTTTGGAAAAACTCGACAAAGTTGATGCTCGCTGCCTGCTGTTCTGTGATGATTTGAGTTTCGACCATGACAATGAAGCCTATAAGTCGTTGAAAGCTGTCTTGGATGGTGGCATCGCTGGCCGACCAGAAAACGTTTTGTTCTACGCTACGTCAAACCGTCGCCATTTGATGCCTCGTGACATGATTGACAACGAGCGGTCAACAGCCATCAATCCGGGCGAAGCGGTAGAGGAAAAGGTATCACTCAGTGATCGTTTTGGGCTCTGGCTCGGTTTCCACAAATGTAATCAGCAAGACTACCTGACAATGGTCAGGACTTACGCGGATCACTTTGGCTTGCAGATCGAAGACGATCAGATAAGGGCCGAGGCGCTTGAATGGGCGACAACACGCGGGGGGAGATCTGGTCGTGTGGCCTGGCAATACATACTCGATCTCGCGGGGAAGCAAGGTCGGTCATTGGCCTAACCAAAAACCAGATCGCGTTAGCGGCTGAGATACTTGAGGGGGTCAACTGCTTTTCCCTTCTTTCTAACTTCGAAGTGAAGCTGTGGTCTTGTTACACCGCCCGTCGCACCTGCTTGTGCAATGGCTTGGCCGCGTTTAACCTTTTGCCCACGACGAACAAGAGCACGTTCATTATGGGCATAAGCTGTCACCCAGTTATCTGAATGCTTCAGCAGAACCAAATTACCAAAGCCTCGAAGCTCATTGCCGACATAGACAACGACACCGTTGTCAGCTGCTTGTACTTTTGAACCAGGTTTGGCTTGGATATTGATACCGTCGTTGTGCAGGCCGCCTTCTTTCGCACCGAAGTTCGAAATCAAACGTCCACGAAGAGGCCACTGAAACTTTTCGCCCGCTCTTTTAACCGGCTCAGGCAACATGATGCGTTCGGTCGTGCCCGTGCCGGTTGGCTTGCGTACATGTTTCTGCGGTGTTTTCTTCAAAATAGCAGATGGCGTCAAAGGCTTGCGTTTAACCTCTGGCTTTTTGACATTTGGCATAGCAGTCAAAAGAGACTTGCTACCAAGAGACGCCAGCTGAACTGGGTTTGCACCCGGTTTTGGCTGAGGCAAAGGCACGCGAAGCCATTTACCAGACTGAATAGTCTGCGTTTCGGAGTAGTTGCGAGCTGTTACCAGTTTCGCAGTATTAGACAGGTCACTTCCCAGCGTGGACTTGGCGGTCTGTACTTTGACAGACTTCAGTCCATTTTTAAGTGGCATTGTCAATTTTTGACCAATTTTCAGCAGAGCATTTTTGCCCAAACCGTTGTGCTTGGCTATTTGTGTCGGTTTCAAACCGTAAGCCCGGCCTAGTGAATAGAGAGTTTCACCCTTCTTGACACGGTGGACTTTAGTTGCAGAGGTAGAGTTGGATGAGGAAGAAATAGACGCCACTTTGCTCTTGCTCGATGGCACTTTCAACTTCTGACCAATTTTGACGCGCGTTTCGTTGCTCAGGCCGTTGGCCTTAGCAAGTGCATTCACACCGACAGAAAAGCGTCGACTGATCGCGTATAAGGTATCGCCACTTTTGACCTTGTAGGTCTCAATAGCGCGGTTACCAAAGACGTTGCTCTCGGAATGCGCTTCCTGAACATCTGTTGAAGCCATAAGCCCCAAACAGAACACGCCAAATACCCAGCAGTTTGATTTCCAGTTTTTCATAATACTTCAAATGCGAGTTAAAATTAAACTCTCGCTAAACACATTAAAATAAGTCTGTAAGTAATTATTTTTATTAAATATTTCAGGAAAACTATGTGGAAAACGAATCATTTTCCAGCATAAAAATGCCTTTTTGGAGTCGAAGTCTAATTCGAATCCATCGACTCCTGAGCGACGCCGGAAAGCATCGGCACAAACCGCACCGGACCCAGATCAGACTCGTAGAATCGGCTGCCTTTTCTTGTGACTCGAATCAGTCGTTGCGCTTGCCCTTGAGGCCCTATGGGTAGAACCAATCGTGAATCTTCCGCCATTTGCGTTGCTAGCTTTGACGGGACCTTATCGGGCGCCGCCGTAATCAAGATAGCATCAAATGGTGCCTGGTCTGGCAGTCCCTCAAATCCGTCTCCAAAAGTGTAATGAACGTTGTTGACGCCGATCTTATCAAGACGTCTTTGGGCGATCTGCGACAAGGGTTCATGACGCTCGATCGTGAAGACTTCTTTGCAAAGCTTTGAAAGAATAAGCGTTTGGTAACCGGACCCAGTTCCAATTTCTAATACCCGATCAGATTTCTTTAAACCCAGTGCTTGGGTCATCAAACCTACCACATCTGGGGAAGATAAGGTCTGTCCGAATCCGATGGGCAACGTTGTAACCTCATAGGCACGCTCCGCGAGGTGGCTCGGAACAAAGATAGATCGGTCGGTTGCTTCAAGCGCATTGAGGGTATTCAAGTCCGTGACACCTGCCCCTCTCACTGCCATCAACATTGATAGTTTTCTACGGGCCCACGGCATGACTTTAGGAGAGCTCTTGCTTGAGCTTCTTTAACGTCTCGAAGTCGTTGTTGTCAGCGCGCAAAGGAGTGACGGCAACAAACTTGCGAGCCACCGCGTCTAGATCTGTATTATCCTCGGTCGCGTGGTCGTCCGTAAAGTTCGACACAATAAACCAGGATCTCCCTTTATAGTGCCCCAAGTCGTGCAGCTCTACCTGACAAGCTCTTTTACCTTGAGCACAGAGCTCAACGCCCTGCACTTCGCTGGCTGGGCAATCTGGAAGATTGACGTTGAACACCTGACCAGGTGCCATTCCATAGTCCTTGAGATCATTCAACAACGATGGAACCCAAATCTCTGCCATGGACCAATCAATGTCGGTTTCACCATCTTCTGGACGGACTTGACTGAAGGCAACTGCTCCAGCGTTAATCTTAGCTGCTTCAAAGGCTGCTCCAACCGTACCGGAATAGCCCACGTCTTCTGCAAGATTACCACCTGCATTGACGCCGGACAGCACCAAGGTCGTTTTACCGTCTTGTGGCAACAGTTTCGTAAAGGCCAACAAGGCGCAATCAACGGGCGAGCCTGAAACGGCGAAGATACGCTCATCTCGTTTTTCGACTTCAATCGGCTGACGCAGTGTCATAGAGCGAGATTTAGCGCTTTGGTTTGAAGCAGGTGCTACGACCCAAACATCATCACTGATCTCACGAGCAGCCTTTGCCAAGACGGCAATTCCAGGTGCATCAATACCGTCATCGTTAGTGACGAGCAGGCGGCTGGTTGAAATTTTCATGATATCAGATCCGAATTTCAGTCATTCCGCCCATGTAAGGCAACAAGACGTCAGGGATTGCGATAGAACCATCTTCTCGCTGATAGTTCTCCATCACAGCAATGAGACAGCGACCCGTCGCTAAGCCAGAACCATTAAGGGCATGCACGAATTGAGTTTGCTTTTCGCCAGTTGGACGGAAGCGCGCTTTCATGCGACGGGCTTGGAAATCACCACAGTTAGAGCAAGAAGAAATTTCGCGGTAATTGCCCTGCCCCGGTAACCAAACCTCCAAATCGAAGGTCTTGCGAGCGCCAAAGCCCATGTCACCGCTGCACAGCAGCATAGTGCGGTAGTGCAGACCAAGCCTTTGCAGAATGGTCTCAGCACATTTAGTCATGCGCTGATGCTCTTCCTCAGACTTATCTGGATGAGTGATAGAGACGAGCTCAACCTTGTGGAACTGGTGCTGGCGGAACATGCCACGCGTGTCTTTGCCCGCAGACCCCGCTTCTGAACGGAAACAAGGCGAAAAGGCCGTAAAGCGCAATGGAAGTTTGCTCTCATCGAGAATTTGCTCGCGCGCCAAGTTGGTTAGCGGTACTTCTGATGTCGGTATTAGCCAATAGCCCTCTTCTGTTCGGAAGAGATCCTCGGCAAATTTAGGCAGTTGGCTCGTGCCGTAAAGTGCTTCGTCACGCACGAGGTAAGGCGGAACGATCTCGGTGTAGCCAAACTCTTCTGTGTGAGTATTCAGCATAAACTGGACCAGAGCGCGCTCAAGGCGTGCCAAGGCACCACGCAGCACAACGAAACGCGCACCTGAAAGCTTGCCTGCAATATCAAAGTCCATCATCTCAAGCTGTTCGCCGAGCTCAAAATGTTGCTTGGCTTCGAAAGCCAACGTAGGTTTTTCGCCCCATTGACTAACCTCAACGTTATCTTCCTCATCATTGCCGACCGGCACCTCGTCAAAAGGCAAATTAGGCAAAGAGGAAAGCTTATCTGTTAGCTCAGCTGTTTGCTGACGCTCCTGCTCTTCAAGTTCCCCAATGCGATCCTTGATAGAGGCAACCTCGGCCATCAAAGCATCAACGTCGCCACCTTCACGCTTGACCTTGCCAATGGACTTGGATGCCGCGTTGCGTCGGTTCTGCAACTCTTGCAATTCCGTTTGGGTCGACCGCAAGGCTTCATCCTGGGCCATAAGAGTGGCGGACAGAGCTTCCAGGCCGCGTTTTGCTAGGCCTTGGTCAAAAGCTTCGGGTTCCTGACGGATGAATCGGATATCGTGCATGATTGGGCACCAAATTGAGAGAAGTAAAAGGGAGTCGTGACGGCCTTATAAGCCGACAGAGAAAGCAGGTCCACGGTTTAGTAAAGCCAAGCTGGGTAAATTCCAGCTTTCGAAAAGCCTAGGACTTTTCAACCATACCGTCGTCGTCCTCTTCATCCTCGTCGGAGGAATCGCTTTCATCTTCGTCGTCTTCATCCCAATCTTCGTCATCCTCATCATACTCTTCATCGCCGCGCGACTTCTCAATCATCTTAACCAGATAGATTGAGATCTCGTAAAGCGCGATAATTGGCAATGCGAGCGAGAATTGAGAGATAGGATCAGGCGGCGTAAAGATAGCGGCCACAACAAAGACACCGAGGATTGCATATTTGCGTTTGTTTGCGAGGCCTTTCGCTGAAACCATGCCAACTCGCGCCATCAAGGTGAGCAGCACTGGCAGCTGAAAACAAGCACCAAAAGCCAACATTAGCCCCATAACAAGGCTTAGGTATTCACTAACCTTGGCCTCTAGTTGAATAGGCAGGCCGTTAGCCGTGTCGGCTATTTCGTAACCCAGAAGAAACTTCCAGGCGAAAGGCATCATGATGTAATAAACCAGCGCCGCGCCCATGGCGAACAGCACTGGCGTCGCTACCAAGAAGGGCGCAAAGGCCGATTTTTCATTTCTGTAAAGGCCAGGTGCTACAAACTTCCAAATCTGAACCAGCAAAAATGGGCCAGTTATCGCTATTCCAAAGAAGAAACCGATTTTGATTTTAGTGATGAACCATTCAGCCACACCGGTAAAAATCATTCGGCGTGTACATTCGCCAGCAGGCTGGCCACCACAAAGGGCCTCATAAAGCGGTGCAGATAACCAGTTATACAACGGCGTAGAGATTACAAAGCCCACGATCGTCGCAGCAACCAAAGCCAAGGCACAAAAGAGCAACCGCTTGCGGAGTTCAGCAAGGTGCTCGTGGAGAGACATTTGGCTCTCTTCTATTGTGTCGTCGGCTGTATCGGTGTCGCTCACTTGGATTCAGTCTCTTCTCGCGCTTTGGCTAGCTTTTTTTAGCTGGCTTCGCTTTTTCGGTTTTGGCTTTAGCAGCCGATGTTTTTGCAGGCGCTGTTTTGACCGCAGCTTTTTTCGGAGCAGCTTTCTTCGCTGGCGCCTTTTTTGCAGTCCCAGACTTAGTTTTGGCAGCTGGCTTTTTAGCTTCTGGCTTAGTCTCCGCCTCTGCCTCTTTAACGACATCAGCTTTCACAGGCTCAGAACTTGGCGTGAATGTCGACCTCTTGTACTCGTTCTCAATCGATTTTATTTCGCCGAGATCCTGTTCCAGCTCACCTTTTGGATCAACCGTTTCACGGATGGTCTTCTCTAAAGAACCAGTGCTGGCATTTTTCAGGATCTTCTTCGTGTCTTCAAGATCAGCCTCGCGCACCAAGTCATCCATGCCTGACTGGAACTCACTGGCAAGTCCACGGACTTGTTTCATCCCGTCACGAACAGTTTTGATAACTTTCGGAATGTCTTTCGGGCCGACGATCAACAAAGTGACCATGCCGACAACCAGCATTTCCTGCCATCCGATGTCAAACATGCGAGGCTTTCGATTAGGAGAAGAGTTAAGAAGACTTACTTGTCAGCTGGCTTTTCAGCAGCTTCGCCATCAGTTTCTTCAATGGCTTTTGTATCTTCTTCGTTGCTCTCATCTTTCAAACCTTTTTTGAAAGAATTGATGCCTTTGCCCATGTCTTTCATAAGACGAGGAATTTTACCGCCGCCGCCAAACAATAGCAGAGCAACGACCAGAACAACAACCCAATGGATCCAGCTAAAAGATCCGATAATTCCCAATACGCTTGTCACGTTAGTAACTCCTTTAAGTCAAATTTCTGGGCGCTAGAGGCCTGCTTTGAAGGGCCTTTTGCAACAAAGCTTCTAAGCTAGCAAGTATTAGCCATCGAAAGCGGCATTTTTACCGATTCCTATGTGGTACTTCCACGCTCAAATACAAAGGTTAGTTCATTATTAACGCCGAGACCGAATTTTTCACCGATCTCCGGCAGGAAATTGCCCTGCACCCGAGCGTGAATATGGATGGGGTGATCTTCGTCCAACAGTGTTAAGTGCATCAGGCTGGATTTCCCCAGCAACCGCGATGTTTCCACCTCTGCCATGGGCATGCCTTCAAACAAACTATCACAGGGGCAAAGACGAATGGCCTCCGGCCTGATCAAAACATCGACGGCTGTCTTGTCTGGCAAGTCCGTAGACCGAATTGGCCCGAGCGGCGTTACTATCTCGCCGCCTTTGGCCTCACCGGGAACCATATTGATTTCACCAAAAAACGAAGCGGCAAATGGGTTCTTAGGACTGAAATAGAGTTCCTGCGGTGTACCCTGCTGAACAACCATTCCCTTG
The DNA here is from genome assembly GCA_905480445.1 of uncultured Alphaproteobacteria bacterium. Lineage (GTDB taxonomy): Bacteria > Pseudomonadota > Alphaproteobacteria > UBA7985 > CAJQQZ01 > CAJQQZ01. Next base: position 9,931 of record CAJQQJ010000439.1, read on the forward strand.
TCCATCAAAACAATCCTGTCGCCCATGAACATGGCCTCTTCAGGGTCGTGTGTCACCAGAACTGCGGCGGCCTGTGATTCCTTAATCATATGCAGGGTGTCGTCCCGCATCTCGGCTCTCAGCGAGATATCCAACCCAGAGAAGGGCTCATCAAGT
>CAJQQJ010000440.1 GCA_905480445.1 uncultured Alphaproteobacteria bacterium
GTGCTTGGCGTTTCGCTGATTTTGTTGAGAGACAACGAAGGCAAATTACGTGCTTTTGCCAACTCTTGTCGGCATCGTGGCGCTCGATTGTTGGATGGCAGTGGTAATTGTCGTGGCATTCGTTGTCCGTTCCATTCTTGGAACTATAGACTAGATGGCAGTCTTGCTGGCGCACCCCGTATGGCTGAAACCGCTGGTTTCGACAAAGCTGACCATGGGTTGGTTGAATTCCCAATCGATGAAGTCTGTGGTTTTGCCTTTGTGTCCCTAAATCCTGATGTTGAACCACTAAAAGATCAACTCGGAGATTTTGCGCAACTGCACGCGCCCTGGCCCTTGGGCGAGATGAAGTCCGCGCGACGCCGTTCATTCGAGGTTAATTGCAACTGGAAATGTTTTCTTGAGGTGTTTAACGAGTATTACCACTTACCTTTTGTCCACGCTGATTCGATTGATGCGGTCTACGACGAACCCGAACCTGGTGACAAGGTAACTGGCCAGTATGCTAGCCAGTTTGGTAAGACCCAAGGAACCGGTGGCTTGTTAGAAGCGCAGCAAGCCCATGCACTGCCGGATATTCCAAATCTCGGTGAAGCAGGTCAATCCGGAGTGCGCTATACTTGGGTGTTTCCTAACTTAGCCTTTGCGGCCGGGACAGATGCTGTTTGGCTTTATGAGGCCTACCCACTGGGTCCAAACCGCTGTCTTGTTTATCAGACAACGGTTTTTCATCCTGAGACAATGGCGCTTCCACAGTTTGATGAAAAGGTCGAGCAATACCACATCCGTATGGACGCTGCTTTGGCCGAAGACGTTCCTGCCTTGGAAAACCATCACAAAGGTCTTTGTTCGCCGCACGCTCAACAGGGGCGTTTCTCCCCGCTGCTAGAGATTAACGTCGCGACCTTTGCCGATTGGTACGCCGATCAGCTGTTAAACAGCAATTAGTGTTGATAGTAATCTCGGTACCATTCCACAAACTTTGGAATTCCGACATCAATTGACGTCTGAGGTTCAAAACCAACCGCATCTTTGATGGCATCAATATTGGCATAAGTCGCCTCAACATCGCCTGTTTGCATCGGCAAATAGTTGATCTCAGCTTCTTTTCCGCAGGCCTTTTCCACGGTCCTGATGAAATCCATTAAAGCAACAGATTCGTTATTGCCAATGTTGTAAATTCGGTAAGGCGCTTCGCTTGTCGCTGGGTTCGGAGAGTCCGCTGACCAATCAGGATCTGAAACTGCTGTTTGCGCGCTAACCTTTACGACACCGTCAACGATGTCTTCTACGAAAGTAAAGTCACGCTTGTGAATACCATTGTTAAACACATCGATTGGTTCACCTGATAGAATTTTCTTGGTGAACAAGAAGGCTGCCATATCAGGCCTGCCCCAGGGGCCATAAACTGTAAAGAACCGCAATCCTGTAACGGGCAACTTGTAGAGATGAGCGTAAGAATGCGCCATCATCTCGTTACAGCGTTTCGTTGCTGCATAAAGCGAGATTGGATGGTCGCAACCATGTTCAACAGAAAAAGGTAGTTTGGCATTGGCGCCATAAACAGAAGAACTGGAGGCGAACACCAGATGCTTGACTTTATGATGCCTGCAACCTTCCAAGATATTGGTAAAGCCAACCAGATTAGAATCTGCATAAGCGTGAGGGTTGCTCAATGAATAGCGAACACCAGCCTGTGCCGCCAGATTGATGACGACATCGAACTGCCCTTCTTTAAAAAGTCTGTCCATTGCTTCTCTATCGGCAATGTCCAACAGTTCGAATTGATAGCCATCTTTTCCAGCCAGCCGTGCCTGTCTGTCTTTTTTAAGTTGGACAGAATAGTAATCATTAAGATTATCAACGCCCACGACCTGATGGCCTTTTTTCAAAAGCTCAAGGCAAGTAAAGGAACCGATAAATCCAGCTGCACCAGTCACAAGGTATTTCATGATAAGGTTTGGCGACCTGTATAAATTGAGTGAATGATCACGTTGTAACGGAAAAGGCTTGCCTAGAACAGCCTATGATTTCTATAGCTTCACAGTCTTTAACAAATCACGCCACCATGCCCAACCGTCTCCTCTACATCATTCAAAATTCAGACGTTTTTGTCAGCCATCGATTGCCGATAGCCGAGAGAGCTGTTGCTGAAGGTTTTGAAGTTCACCTCGCTACACATGTTCTCCGGCACCGAGAAATGATCGAAAGCAAGGGCATAAAAGTTCACCATTTTCCTTTGCTTTCAAAGCTTCCCTTTGGACTGCGAGAAGCCTGGGCTTGCCTCGTGCTGATGTTGATAGTGGCTCGTGTGAGGCCCAAGCTAATCCATGCTGTTGCGATACGATGTATTCTCTTAGGAGGACTTGTTGCACGCGTGGTGCGTGTTCCCCATCGGATTTTCGCTATTTCTGGACTTGGCTACTACTTTATCGAAGCTTCACAAAAACAATCTCTCTTTCGCAAGATTGTTGTTTGGTTCCTGCGCTTTGCTATTAACAATCGACAAAGCTTAACAATTTTCCAAAATGACGAAGATCTCGAACTTTGTCAGGCAATGGGAATTGTTCAAGACCGACCTTTCGTCATGATCAGAGGATCTGGCGTCAATCTCAAAGACTTTCATCCTATTAAACAGGAAAACGATCACGTTGTTGTCGGTTTGCCTGCACGTATTCAAGCCCATAAAGGGGTTAGAGAATTTGCTGCCGCGGCTCGTATCGTCAAGCGTGAACACCCAACAGCCCGCTTTGCCCTGCTTGGTGAAATTGACTACAATAATCCAACGGCATTGCGGCAATCGGAACTGGATGCGTGGTCCGATCAAAGTCTTGTTGAAAGTTGGGGATTGCAAACCGATATGCCAGTGGCCTTACGAAGACTTGATATCGCCTGTCTTCCCTCCTACCGCGAAGGCCTGCCTAAAGCCCTCTTGGAGGCTGCCGCGACTGGGTTACCAATTGTCACGACAGATGTACCGGGTTGCCGCGATGTGATTGAAGATGGCAAAGAGGGCTTCATCGTACCGGCAAAGAACCCACAGGCCTTAGCAACCGCCCTAAGTAAATTGATAACGTCCATGAGCCTCAGGCAAGAAATGGGACTTGCAGCCCGACGCAGGGCCGAGCAGCAGTTCAGCATCGAAAAAATCGTCGACGAGCATTTTCAAGCCTACGCACAAGTCATGGCAACAGAGTAAACAGATGGAACACCTCCTTAAAGGCCTAGCTTTAGCGATTTCACCTTTCATCTTGAGCTGGCTGCTCACAAAGTTGGCTATCACCATCATGCCTCGTCTAGGCTTTTCCGCTGTTAGCAACAGCCGTAGTTCTCATCAAGGGGTGGTGGCGTCGGGAGGTGGTATTGGTTTCGTTCTGTCTATCACCATTGGCGTCAGTATTCTCTATCGCATGGGTCAAATGGAGACTTCGCTCTATGTTGGTTTAATAGGCGCTTGTGTTTTTACAGCACTTGTCGGCCTGGTGGATGATCGCGTTGGTCTAAGCCCGACCATTAAGCTGGCCTGCCATGGACTGGCCGCTTTTTGGGCCATTGGTTGGCTTGGTATTGCCGAAATTCAAATATTCAACTGGACGATTACCAATTGGTGGCTAGCCGCCGCCCTATTCTTTGTTGGCTGTTTATGGCTCACAAACCTTTACAACTTCATGGATGGCACCGATGGTTTAGCGGCAACACAGGCGATACTCGTTTTGCTGTTCTTTCCCTTTGTCGCTGATCATCATTCTTTGGGTGTTCTGCTGATAGTCCTCCTGGCGATGCTGGGGTTCCTGCCGCACAACTGGCCTAAAGCCAAGATATTCATGGGTGATGTTGGCAGTGGTTTTCTAGGGATCTTGTTCGCTTGTTTGATCCTTGCTTCATCCAGTCTCGCTGTGCCCATTTGGTGTTGGGTGATCCTACTGACCACTTTTTGGGTGGACACCACATACACTCTACTCATCAAGAAGCTAAACGGTGTGGCCCTGGCTCAAGCACACAACCAGCATCTCTATCAAAAATTGGCTCGGAAATTCGGTAACCATAAGAAGCTGCTTTTCCTGAATTCCGCTATAGTCGTTCTCTGGCTTTATCCTCTCGCCTATATGGCCTTTCTCTGGCCAGCTTGGGGGATAGCTCTCTCATTGGTGGCTGCGATACCAACCCTTGTCATGTGCATCCGTTTCAAAGCAGGTAAAGCTTAGAATAGCTTTGAAACTTCACTGCCAGAAGTGACCGGCTGGATCTCAAATTCTGCGAGGTCAGCCCAGGCAGCAACCCATTGCTGTAACAAAGTGACATCGTCTGTTTTCATGACTTGATAGCA
>CAJQQJ010000441.1 GCA_905480445.1 uncultured Alphaproteobacteria bacterium
TGTGTGAACTGGCCAAACATCAAAACCTAATCGTTGCAAGGGAAAGGTTGTTGCTGAGTTGCCAACATGACCACAAGCAACATGGCTTTGTATCGCTAAGATGGGAGGGAAATTCGGGCGTTCGTCCTGCAAACCTTCGGCCTTTTGTTTAGAATAGTTCACCTTCTGTTAGCCTTATCAATTCAGATTGGCTAGTTTTCTAACCAGAAGCACTCATAAAAACCGGAAGAAAAAGATGCAGCCTGTTGTTCGCCCTCGTCGATCTATACTCTACATGCCTGGCTCAAACGCGCGGGCGTTGGAAAAAGGACGAGTGTTACCGGCGGATGGACTGATTTTTGATCTCGAAGACGCCGTTACTCCCCTTGAGAAGGTGGAAGCAAGAAATCGAGTAGTTCAAGTACTTGAACAGGGTGGCTATGGGCACCGAGAAATCATTGTTCGGGTCAATGGTTTGTCGACAGAATGGGGGGCTGATGATGTCATGGCAATCGCTCGGACAGACGCACATGCGATTTTGATTCCGAAGGTTGAAACGGCAGGAATGGTCCAGGCGACAGATCAATTGATGACAGCTGCAAATGCGTCTGAAGGAATGGCGATTTGGTCGATGATGGAAACGCCGCTGGGGATGCTGCATGCAGAAGAAATTGCTCAGTCTTCCCGGCGGATGCAATGTTTTGTAATGGGAACGTCAGATTTGGCAAAGGACATGCATTGTGCCCATACGCGAGAACGGCTCCCAATGATTACAAGCTTGGGGCTTTGCATGTTAGCCGCTCGAGGGTACGGCCTTTCGATCGTCGATGGTGTGCATCTCAATCTTGCGGATGACCAAGGTTTTGCCTACGCATGCGAGCAAGGTCGGGATATGGGCTTTGACGGCAAAACATTGATCCACCCGAAGACGATTGAGAAAGCAAACGAAGTTTTCGCGCCTGACGAAGAGGAAGTTTCTTGGTCGCGTCGCATCATCGAAGCCTTTGACGCGGCTGCGGTGGAGGGTAAGGGCGTTGTCGTCGTTGATGGCAGGTTAGTCGAGAATCTCCATGTTGAGGCCGCCCGACAGCGTATGGCGCTGGTGCAGGCGATTCAGCGCTCAAAATGATGTGATTGCTTGCTAAATTGGCTCTTAGACACAGATTTTTGTCTCTCTGCGACATTGAGTGATTTGCTTTTTGCGCCTATTGTTTTAATAAGACACAAACCACAGCTTCATAAACCGAGGTAATTTGATGGCAACCAGTGACGGTAAGTCAGGCAGCAGGGTCGAACGTCCCCTAAGCCCCCATCTTCAAGTCTATCGACCCCAGCTAACTTCCATGCTTTCAATCCTGCATCGCATCGCTGGCGTGGCGTTGTCTGTTGGAACAATCGTATTGATCTATTGGTTGTTTGCGATTGCTTCCGGCCCAGAGGCTTTTGCTCAGATGCAAGCCTGTTTCAGTTCTTGGATCGGACGCTTGTTGCTCTTTGGATGGACTTTCGCTCTGTTCTATCACCTCTGTAACGGTATTCGTCACTTGTTCTGGGATGCTGGCAAGGGCTACGAATTGGGAACGGCTTCCAAGAGCGGTGTTGCCGCGATCATCGTTGCAATAGCGCTTACTTTTGGTGTTTGGTTCTGCGCTTACTCCGCAGTGGGAGGGCTCTAAGATGTCAAGCATGAGATCTCCTCTGGCCCGTGTTAAAGGCTTAGGTTCTGCAAAAGAAGGCCTGCATCATTGGTGGATGCAGCGCATCACAGCCATTGCCAATATTCCTCTGGTCGCGGCAGCAATCTGGATCGTTTTGCTGTCTCTCAGAACTGACTACGCAGGCGTGATTAATTTGGTTGGTCATCCTTGTGTTGGTGCTATCCTGATCCTCTTTATCGCTAATCTGTTTTACCACGCGGCACTTGGTTTACAGGTGGTGATTGAAGATTACGTTCATGGTGCAGCAAAGTTCCTCTTGCTGATTTTTGTGAAATTTTCAGCGGCATTGATTGCCATGATCGGCATCGTTTCAGTTATTGTTGTTATCGTTGAAAGAGCGAGCGGATCATGAGCCAGTCCTACGAAATTATCGATCACACCTATGACGTTGTTGTTGTTGGTGCCGGTGGCGCCGGGCTTCGCGCCACTGTTGCGCTGGCTGAAGCTGGCCTTAGAACCGCTTGTGTCACCAAAGTCTTTCCAACGCGCAGTCATACAGTTGCTGCGCAGGGTGGTATTGCAGCCTCTCTTGGTAACATGGGTAAAGACGATTGGCGTTGGCACATGTACGACACAATCAAAGGCTCTGACTGGCTCGGTGACCAAGATTGTATTGAATACATGGTTCGCGAAGCTGCGCCTTCGATTATCGAGCTCGAGCATTACGGTATGCCGTTTAGCCGGACTGAAGACGGAAAGATCTATCAACGTCCATTCGGTGGCATGTCGACCAACTATGGCGAAGGCATTGCGCAACGTACTTGTGCAGCAGCGGACAGAACTGGTCACGCCATGCTTCACACTCTGTATCAGCAATCTTTGAAAGCCAACGCGGAATTCTTTATTGAATACTTTGCTGTTGACCTGATTATGGAAGACGGCACTTGTCGTGGTGTGATGACTTGGAACCTGGACGACGGCACAATCCACCGTTTCAGAGCGCAAAAAGTTATTTTGGCGACTGGCGGTTATGGTCGTTCCTACTTCTCCTGTACTGGTGCTCATACCTGTACTGGTGATGGCGGCGGTATGGCCCTTCGTGCCGGCTTGCCGCTTCAGGATATGGAGTTCGTGCAATTCCACCCAACTGGTATCTATGGCGCTGGCTGTTTGATCACCGAGGGTGTGCGTGGAGAGGGTGGCATCCTTCGTAACGCCGACGGCGAACGCTTCATGGAGCGTTACGCACCTTCTGCCAAAGATCTGGCCAGTCGAGACGTTGTTAGCCGTTCGATGACAATGGAAATTCGAGAAGGTCGCGGTGTTGGCGCAGAAGGTGACCATATTCACCTCGATTTAACCCACCTTGATCCAAATGTGATTGACCAAAGACTACCTGGTATCGCTGAGACAGCAAAGATCTTTGCTGGCGTTGATGTTGCTAAGCAGCCAATCCCTGTTCTGCCAACCTGTCACTACAACATGGGCGGCGTACCAACAAACTATCACGGTGAAGTGTTAACGCTACGTGATGGCGATCCAGATGCGGTTGTCCCTGGCTTGATGGCAATTGGTGAAGCGGCTTGTGTTTCTGTCCATGGCGCTAACCGCTTGGGCTCAAACTCATTGCTTGATTTGGTGGTCTTCGGTCGCGCGGCAGGATTGCGTTGTGCGGATACGATCGAAGCTGGCGCGAAGCAAGCTGACCTCCCTTTAGACGGTGGTGATCTGGCACTGTCGCGCCTTGATGCAGCTCGCCAATCCAAGGGCGAAGTCAAAACTGCTGCTCTTCGTTTGGAGATGCAAAAAGTCATGCAAAGCAACTGTGCTGTGTTTAGAACCGGTGAAGTCTTGCAAGAAGGCTGTGATATTATGGACGACGCCTGGGCTAAACTGAGTGATGTGGGGATCTCTGATCGCTCCATGGTCTGGAACTCTGACTTGGTTGAAACGCTCGAACTCGACAATTTGATGTCACAATCGCAGGTCACGATCCGGGGCGCGCTAAATCGCGAGGAAAGCCGCGGTGCACAGGCTAGAGAAGATTTCCCCGACCGTGACGACGACAACTGGATGAAACACACACTGGCTTGGTGCGAGAGCGATGGTAAGGTCACGATTGACTATCGCCCCGTTCATATGGAGCCTCTGTCGAATGACGTTCAAGCGTTCCCACCTAAAGCCCGCGTTTACTAAGTCTAACCTTTGAGAAGCTGAGAGAAGTCTAATGGTTGAATTTTCACTCCCCGCCAATTCAAAGGTCAAAGGCGGTCATATCCACCCAGGGCCTAAAGATGCCAAGAGCCGTAAAACCTTCAAGGTTTACCGTTGGAATCCTGACGACGGTGAAAATCCGTCACTCGATACCTATGCAGTCGATACCGAAGACTGCGGCCCAATGGTTTTGGATGCGCTCATCAAAATCAAGAATGAGACGGACTCAACACTGACATTTCGCCGTTCATGCCGTGAAGGCGTCTGTGGTTCTTGTGCAATGAACATTGATGGCACCAATACACTGGCCTGTACGAAATACATTTCAGATGTGAAAGGTGACATTAAGGTCTATCCTTTGCCGCATATGCCTGTTGTCAAAGATCTGGTTCCAGACTTGACCCACGCCTATGCGCAATACACGTCAATCGAGCCCTGGATGAAATCCTCTACGCCCGCACCGGAGCGAGAGCGCCGACAAAGCCCGGAAGAACGTGATCAGCTGGATGGCCTTTGGGAATGCATTCTTTGCTTCTGTTGCTCTACATCTTGCCCATCATACTGGTGGAATGGCGATAAGTATCTCGGACCAGCAGTTTTGTTGCAAGCTTACCGTTGGATCGCTGACAGTCGTGATGATGCGACGGGTGAGCGGTTAGACAATCTGGAAGATCCATTCCGCTTGTTTAGATGCCACACCATCATGAACTGCACAAAAACTTGCCCTAAAGGACTAAATCCTGCGCAAGCTATTGGTGAAATCAAGAAGCTAATGTTGGAACGCCAAGGTTAGGATCGGACAGTGATTCTCTTGATCAAACATCGCTGGCAAGCATTGGTCAATTCAGTCGTTGGAATTAAGCACGCTGTCCTAAATGAAGAAACCTTCCGACAGGAGTTTATTCTTTTTTGGATAGCGGTGCCTTTGGCGTTCTGGTTGACCCTGGATCCTTGGCGCTTGTTGGCTTTGCTGGGTTCATTGGTTTTGATGATGTGCGCAGAATTGCTCAACACTGCCATTGAGGCGGTCTGCGACTTGGTCTCTCCCGACTACAACGACTACGTAAAAATCGCGAAGGATTGCGGTTCTGGTGCGGTCTTGATGACTATGTTTATTGCGGCGGCGGTTTGGTTGATTGTAGCCCACGAGCGCTTCTTCCTTAGCTAGAAAAAAGCTGTTCGATTTTGCTGAGTGCTTTGTCCATTTCTTTTTCTTTTGCAGCTGCAAAACCAAACAGAAGACCTTCTTTATTTAAGCCGGGTGTTTCGTAAAGCGTCGATAGGGCTGGGGCGCTGACGTTGATTTCATTTAACTTAACGGACAGCTCGACATCACTCCATCGTCGAGCAGCCATTTCTGATAGTGACGTTGCCAGGTGCATACCGGTATCACTGCGTAGGATCTGCAAAAAGGATCCGAGTCGATTGTTAAGTTGTTCAGTGAAGTAATCCTGTCTTTGACCGTAAAGGCCCTTCATCTTTCTTAAATGGCGTGCGAAATGCCCGTCTGCAATGAACTCAGCCAGAGCGAGCTGGGCGACCGTTGACGGGCTGCCATCTAAGGCTCGCCGCATCTGTGTGAGGGGATCGATGAGTTCCTGAGGAGCGACGAGATAGGCGAGCCTCAACCCCGGAAAAAGAGTTTTTGAAAAGCTTCCGACGTAGATTACCCTGTCGTCCTGGTCCAATCCCTGTAGAGCTGTCAGAGAAGGGCCCTTGAAGCGAAAGTCGCTGTCGTAATCGTCTTCAACGATCCAGGCGTCTTTTTCGCGTGCCCAAGCTAATAACTCCATTCTGCGCTGTAGAGAAAGAGTTACTCCCAAAGGAAACTGGTGGGTTGGCGTGACACAGACAAATCGGATAGTCTTGTCTAAAGATTCCAGCTCGTTAACTTTGAGGCCTTCTTCGTCAACTGTTACTGAATTGATGTCGAGACCTTGAGCTAGAAAAGCAGCTCTGGCTCCAGGGTAAGCAGGGTTTTCAATCGCAATTGAATCACCACCGTCCGCCAACAACTGTGCGATCAAACGCAATGCCTGTTGAGCACCGGACAAAATCATGACCTGTTCTGGGAAACAACGGACGCCACGCGCGGAAACCAGATGTTCGGCGATCGCTTCTCGCAGTTCCGGCATGCCTTGAGAATCGGCGTTACTGAAAGCGTTTAGGTTTCGACGGCGATTGGCTTGGGCCACCAATCTTGACCAGGTGTTGAATGGGAAAGCCTCCAGATCTGGAACGCCAGGCGAAAAAGCAGGGCGGTGACTGGGCCAAAACCGTCTTTGCTGATTGATTTTGTTCGTCAGCCGGGAGAACCGATGCGATCTGATTTGCCCGGGATTTGTCGGCGAAGGTTTTGGGCTTAGAAAGTTAGCATCAACAAAAAAGCCTGAACCTTGTTTGGACGTCAAATAGCCCTCTGCTACGAGCTGGTCTAATGCAAGATTGATGGATGAGCGTGAAAGGCTCAACTGCTGGCCCAGAGATCGAGACGGCGGCAGCTTAGCTCCAGGCAACAATATACCTTGCATAATCAATCCACGGATTTGATCAAACAGCTGTCTGTGAAGTTTTAATGTAGCGTCTCTGTCGATTGAGATCGGCAGCTCTAAAAGTGAAGGCATGATAACACCGCAAAATTGGTATGTTATTTTCTGCCAAAAATACTAAATTGTAAAACCATTTAATGAAAGAAAGTGAGTTTAGAAGCCAGTGCCAGTATCAAAGCTGCCTGCCGCAGCTTCTCTGACCACGATGCCCTGTTTCGTGATCTCTTTAATTTCTAACTGACGTTGGCTGCTGCCATCACTCAAGAAACGGAAAGTCCCCTCAATTCCTGCAAACCCTGCATGCTGAGTTATCGCTGATTGATCGAAGCCATAGCCGTTAGATCCAAGTGTTGCCGCCATACGAACAGCGTCATAAGCTAAAGCAGCGGGACGTGGAGGCATTTGCCCGAATTGGCGCTTGTATTGGGTGGAAAAGGATTGCCATTGAGCGTCAGGTGTTGATGCAAACCAGCCTGAGTTAAGCGCTGCTTCGTTGGTTAGACCCGGATCGTCCCACAAGCGCGTTCCTAAATATTTAGTTACCTTCGGATCGACCTTATGAAAATGGAGAAGCGAAACAATCTCGCGCAAACGTAACCCACCGTCTGGAATTAAGATTGCATCATAATTGCCAAAGCTTTTAGCGAAAGATTTAACAGTTTCGCCTCGTTGCTCTGCTCCTTGACTGGATGGGTCATAAAAACGGCTGTCGACGATCTGAACACCATATTGATAGGCGGATTGGTCAGCAATTCTGGCTGTTGTTAATCCATAGACCTCGTTAGGCGCTAGAACAGCAATCCGACTTTTACCTTGACTAGCGGCATACTGAAACAAGCGAGGGATGGTGGACGAAGGAGCGACCCCCATGACGTAAGCGCCTGGACGCGCTTGGGTCATGTCATTGGAGAAGGACACAACATTGACCCCAGAGCCGTTAGCGATCGATGAGACTGTCGCGATTGAGCTGCCCATTAAGGGGCCTAGGATCAAATTGCTACCCTTGCTGATCGCGGAAGACGTTGCTTGCGCAGCACCTCCTTCACTGCTTTGGCTGTCATAAAAGTCCAATACCATATCAGCGGCGTTTGAGTCTGATTGCGCCATTAAGGCAGCATTTCTCATCGCGTTGCCAACGGCAGAAAGGCGGCCGCTTAGAGGTAGGATCATACCAATTTTCGCTGACCCATAGAGGTTTTGTTGCCCGTAGACTGTCGGTAATGAGGCTTGCACCTCTTGCGGCGGCAAAGCTTGAGTTTGTTGTTGGACTGGTTGTCTAAAAGTCGCCGGTGCTTGCCCGGTCTGTCCACAGCTGCTCAGGAATAAGAGCGGAACAACCGCCAAAAAGGTAAAAACCGTAATGATTCGTTCAACCAACAATTTCCGCATAAAATCTACCGGCAAGGCCGGTCACCCTCATTAAAAAACCAATTTGCAAAATAAGCGCCTAAATTGCGGCGCAATTTCCTGTTTAATGCGGCCTTATAGCGTCAAAAGTCGAAAAAAATCTATGAAAATGATGTTTGGTATTGTTTCGGCTGGGAGATTTCGGTCGAATTAGGTATAATCTACCATCATTTTCTATCTATCGGCTCTGTGTCGCTATTTCGAGAACACTTATAGGCAGCGCCTATTTCGGCGCTATTGATTTTATTATGAAGCTTTTTTCTCAAGTACGTCTTTTATTCCCAATCACTTGCGCGCTTTTGTTGGCATTGACTCTGTCGACTGCGAAAGCGGAGTATCGTGATCCCTTAGAGGACGTGAACCGAGTTGTGTTTGAAATCAATGATACAGTTGACGGGCTGGTTTTGAGACCTGTGGCCGTCATCTATCGTGATTTAACACCGAGATTCATAAAAAAGGGCGTTGGAAACTTCTTCCATAACCTGCGTGAACCCACGATCATGTTGAATGATTTTTTCCAAGGCAAGAACGACGACGGCGTCGAATCTTTGGTCCGTGGCTTAGTCAATACGACAATCGGTGTTGCCGGAATTATCGATATCGGTGAAGAAATGGGCTTCGACAAGCACGATAATGATTTTGGCCTAACGCTGGCGCATCATGGTTTCGGCCCTGGTGCTTATCTCGTTGTTCCTTTTTACGGACCAACAACGACAAGAGATTTCACAGGCGCGATTGTCGATACAGCAATTAATCCTTGGACCTACGTCACTATTGGCGGCGGCACAACGCCGTTGATTGAGGGTATTTCAAGACGTGTACTTCGTTCGGTTCATGGCAGGCATCTGTTGATTGATGAATTGGATACCTTGAAAGAAGGGTCAGTTGACTATTATTCCAGCATCAAATCTTTCTACGAGCAAGGGCGTGAACAACAAGTCACGGGTCACAAAGGCATCCAATCTCGTGGTGGTAAAGGCGATGATGAAATTTATTTTGAGGATGACGATTAAGCAGTAGCTTTTTCGCCCCTTGACACTGAGCCTTTCAAAGCCGATTTAAAGCTTGAAACTTAGCCTCTAAACGCAAGGTTCTGGACTATGTCAGTGAGACCCTGGCGCGATATTGATCGCCGTCTTTCCAAACAGATTAAAGTTGGTTCCGTTGCTGTGGGTGGAGACGCTCCAATATCGGTCCAGTCGATGACCAATACTCCTACCCCAGATGTCAAAGGGACTGTTGAACAGATCCGCCGGATGGAGGAGGTTGGCGTCGATATAGCCCGTGTTTCTTGTCCAGACGTTGAATCGACTGCGGCACTGAAAGATATCATAAAACAGGTTAACGTCCCGGTCGTAGCCGATATCCACTTTCATTATAAGCGCGCTTTAGAAGCAGCGGATGCTGGTGCGCATTGTTTGCGGATCAATCCGGGTAACATCGGCAGTATAGAACGTGTTCGCGAAGTGATACGCGCCGCTAAAGCCAATGGTTGTTCCATTAGGGTTGGTGTCAATGGTGGCTCGCTCGAGAAACATCTGTTGGAAAAATACGGGGAACCTTGCCCTGAAGCGCTAGTTGAGTCGGCTCTTGAGTCCATTCACCTGCTCGAAGACAATGACTTCACTGAGATGAAAGTCTCGGTCAAAGCGAGTGATGTGTTCATGGCGGTTGCAGCTTATCAAGGCTTGGCAGAATCCTGTGAGTACCCTCTGCATTTGGGTATTACTGAGGCGGGCCCCGCCCGTGTGGGAACAGTGAAATCTTCGATAGGATTGGGGATGTTATTGTGGTCGGGAATTGGTGATACTATTCGTGTCTCTCTTTCGGCTGATCCTGTAGAGGAAATCAAGGTTGGTTTTGACTTGCTGAAGTCGCTTAACCTCCGCCATAAAGGTGTGACGGTGATTTCTTGCCCTTCTTGCTCCCGTCAACAGTTTCCTGTCATTGAAACGGTGACCAAACTCGAAGAACGGATTGCCCACATAACCACACCCATGAAGATTTCGGTAATTGGTTGCGTTGTTAACGGTCCAGGAGAGGCCCGGGAAACAGAGATTGGGTTAACTGGCGGCGGCAACGGCAATCACCTGATCTATATTGGTGGCGTTCCTGATCATAAAACTTCAACAGATTCTATGGTTGATAGAATGGTAGAATTGATTGAAAACAAGGCCGCAGAAATTGAAGCTGAAACTCTTGCTGCAGCGGCCGCAGAATAGGTTGATAAGAGAAAGCTTTGACAAGGCGCAGGACTGACTCTAAGTCACCGTTGTTATGATTACTATTTTCTCACTTGACGAGCTTACTCCAGCCGCAAACGGTGCTGTTGTGGCTATTGGTAATTTTGATGGCATGCATCACGGTCATCAAGCGCTTATTGCTGAGGCAAAAGCCAAGGCTAAGGAGTTGTCTGCTCCGCTCATGGTTATGACTTTTGAACCACATCCACGACAGTTCTTTTCTGCCCAATCACCGGCGTTTAGGTTGGCGACTTTGGAGCAAAAAGAGCGATTGCTTAGCGAATGCTCAGTTGATCTGATGTTGGCTGTGCCCTTTGATCGTGAATTTGCATCCATGCCGGCTGAGGACTTCGTCAACGATTTACTGATCAATCGCTTGGGCGCACAGCATATTTTCGCCGGTTGGGATTTCCGCTTTGGCAGCGGTCGCTCAGGCTCTATGGCTATGGTCGAAGACCTAGCGTCGAAAACCGGTGTTGGTGTGACAACAGTGCAGCCTGTCAAAGACAGTCACGGTGAACCCTTTTCCTCCTCGAGAGTGCGGGCTTGTCTATCCGCAGGAGAAATTCAGGCAGCGGGTGATTTGCTTGGTAGAGACTGGGAGATTGTGGGCAAAGTTATGCCAGGTGATCAGATAGGCCGCACGATTGGGTTCCCGACGGCAAACTTGGCATTGGGTGACTACCAAAGAGCCAAGTACGGGATCTATGCCGTTGAAAGTGAAATCAAAGGGCGAGAAGGTCAATGGTTTGGCGGTGCAGCCTACCTTGGTTATCGCCCGACTATCAATGGCGCTAAGGAAGTCTTCGAAGTTCATTTCTTTGATTTTGATGAAGAGATCTACGGAGAAGAAATTAGAGTGAAACTGGTTGATTATATCCGTGATGACGCCAAACTAGACAGCTTAGAAGCGCTAAAAAAACAGATCGAAGAGGACTGTAAAGCTGCGCGAGCTGTGCTATCACAACGCCAATCTAAACAACGCGACTTTTAAGAAAGCGATAAAGTCTCAATGACGATCGATTACAAAGCTTCTGTTCGACTACCGAAAACCGATTTTCCTATGAAAGCGGGCCTGGCTAAGAAAGAGCCAGAGCTGCTTGATTTTTGGGAGAAGATTGACCTTTTCAGCAAGCTGAGAGAGCAGTCGGCAGGGCGCGAAAAGTTTGTTTTGCATGATGGCCCACCTTACGCCAACGGCGACATTCACATTGGTCACGCACTAAACAAGATCTTGAAGGACGTTATCAACCGTTCGCAACAGATGTTGGGCAAGGACGCGCACTACGTTCCTGGTTGGGATTGTCATGGCCTGCCGATTGAGTGGAAAGTCGAAGAACGCTACCGCGATGCAGGCAAAGACAAAGACGAAGTCGATGTCGTGGAATTCCGGCAGGAGTGCCGTGAGTTTGCACAGTCGTGGATCGAAAAGCAGATCCCACAGTTTAAACGTCTCGGTGTCATCGGAAATTGGGACGATCCCTATACGACGATGGCTTACAAAGCCGAAGGTCAAATCGTTCGCGAGCTCGGTAAGTTCCTGGTTAACGGTGGCCTTTATAAAGGCGCGAAACCTGTTCTTTGGTCGGTCGTTGAGAAGACAGCTTTGGCCGATGCCGAGGTTGAGTACTACGACCACAAGTCCATCACGATTTGGGTTAGATTTCCTGTCGAGAAAAGCAATGATCCTGTCTTGGAAGGCACGTCGATCCTGATTTGGACAACAACGCCTTGGACCATGCCTGGCAACCGTGCTTTGGCTTATGGCGAGGATATCGACTATGGGGTTTACCTAGTTGAAGAAGTTGCTGAAGGTTCCCTGGGTAAGGTCGGAGAGAAACTCGTTCTCGCTGACGCGCTCGCGGATGAAGTTCAGAAGGCAGCCAAGATCACCAAGTGGTCAAAAGTGGCTGAAGTGACTGATTTACCGGGGACCATCTGTTCTCACACTTGGCGCGGGCAGGGCTATGATTTTGATGTGCCTATGTTCATGGGTGACTATGTAACAACTGATTCCGGTACCGGTTTCGTTCACATTGCTCCAGGTCATGGTGCAGAAGACTTTGTCTTGGCCCATTTGGAAAACGGTGTGGAAATCCCGCAGACAGTGGACGAGTCCGGTCTCTATTACGATCATGTTCCGATGTTCGCAGGCCTTTCAGTCTATGATCAAAAAGGCAAACTTGGCACGGCGACGGGGCCAGTCCTGACGGCTTTGATTGAGAGCGGTGGCTTGTTGGCGAAGGGGTCAATGACCCACTCTTATCCGCATTCTTGGCGCTCTAAAGCACCGTTAATCTTCCGGAATACGTCTCAGTGGTTCATCTCTATGGAGACAAATGACCTGCGTGAGAATGCCTTGAAAGCCATTGATGCGACGGAGTTCTATCCTGCTGCAGGGCGTAACCGTCTTTTCTCGATGATTGAAAGTCGTCCGGATTGGTGTGTTAGTCGTCAACGTGTGTGGGGCGTGCCGCTGCCGATCTTTGTGAGCAAGGAAACCGGCCAGCCATTGCGTGATCAAAAAGTTTTGGACCGTATCGCCGATGCTTTTGACGAAGAGGGGGGTGATGCTTGGTTTACCTCTGAACCCAATCGTTTCTTGGCACCAGAATATGACATCGCCGATTATGAGCAAGTGAAAGACGTTGTTGAAGTCT
>CAJQQJ010000442.1 GCA_905480445.1 uncultured Alphaproteobacteria bacterium
GTTGGCTGACGAAAGGTTTCTGCATGACAAAAGTTACCAAATATTCCAGCCTATGGGAATCCTCTAGTTATGCTGAGGTCTCACATTAAGTGATAATATTGCATAGAGGTAGGGTTTTGTCATGCATTTTTCCGTTACGAATACAGTCGACCAGAATTTCAAGGTCTTGATTGATGAATCAACTTCTTTGGGGTGCCCTCATCAGTCCTATGGCTGTTTAGCTGGCAATGTTGGCATTCCAGGAAAAAATCCCGCCGTGCTGTTGAATTACCCAGAAGCATGGATCAAACGATATTTTGAACAGGAATATTTTGCTATAGATCCGATCGTCAAGGTGAGCCCACAACAAACCAAAGGTTTTCTTTGGTCTGAGCTTTCTAATCTCACCAAAGATCAGCAAGAGTTCATGAAAGACGCCAAGCAGCATGGGCTTGCCGAGGGCTATACCATACCCTTATATAGACCTTCTAGAACACGGTTTGTTGTTGGTTTTGCAAGTGACAACCCAATAGAAAAACCGATTGTTAACCAACTGCATTCCCTAGCCTCTGCATTCCATGCCGCCATTCTTCCTTCGTTAATTTTGGACAGTCAGCAGAACTTGATTATTTTGAGCAGTAGACAAACCGAGATGCTGCAACTGTTGGCTCAACCACCGGGTCTCAGTCATCAAGAAATGGCTAATCATTTAGGAATCACATTAGGAGCTGTGTCTAAACGATTGGAAAAATTGAGAATAATGTTTGGCGTTAGTAAAGATACTGCGCTAATCTCACAAGCAATTACGCGCGGATTTATTTGATAAGCGTAAGTTAATTTAAAAAATAATTTTTCTGAAGGGCGGGTCTCAATTTCCGGGGCCAGATATATTTATGTTTACAAAGGTTATTTCCTGGGCGCATGCCGCCAAGGACGGAGACCTGTGGGTTTCAATGCACAGGTTACGTCAACAAGAATTCATTGAACGACTGGCTTACGATGTCTGTTCCGACGACGGTTTGGAACACGATCAGTACGATACGCCGGCAGCTCGCTACGTTGTTGCTTATAACAACAGGCGGCGCGTCCTCGGAACGATCAGGCTTTTGCCGACGTTAAAACCTTTCATGTTAAAAGACCTTTGGCCCGAGCTTCTGCCCGCCAACTTCCAACCAAGTGTGGAACAATGGGAAGCATCCCGTATAGTTGTCGACAGTGCGGAGAAGCTCTCAACACGAAACGAAACAATTCTCCGCCTTTTACTGGAGGCGCAATATTTTGGCATCGAAAACAACATCCAAAACTACCTCGGTGTTATGTATCCAGCAATTTGGAAAACAGCCATAATCAAAAACGGTTGCACAGCAGTAAAAATCGCACGAACAATGGATGGCGAGCGCGTGCTTGAGTCAAGTCACGTGCCAATATCTCGCTCGATATACCACCGTGTTAACGCGCGTTTACAAGGCCTGTTAGGGACCACCCATCCTAATAAAATACGAGACAGTCGGCCAAACAACCAAAAGCACACTTACGTGTTCCCTCCAACTGCTCCTCAAGCAGCAGAGGCCGACCCTATCGTGCTAACGAGCTAAGTCCTTAAGCGCGCAATTCATCATCAGTGATAGTTCCCCCTAGGACCTCATTCGTAGTGGTACGAGGCCTGGGAGGAACTAAAACAGTGCGTTAGGCAACCTTGACGATCTGCTTGCCAACATTGTGGCCGCGCAACATCCGCTCAAATGCGAGGGGGGCATTTTCGATGCCTTCCATCACATCGGTTTGGTAGTTGAGTTTGCCTTCCTTAACCAATGCTGCCAAAGGGCCAACTGCTTCTGCAGCTTTGTGCCAGTGATCGAAAACTAGAAAACCTTCTTTGCGGATACGACTAGCGATCATGAAGCCCTGATCCCGCAAGCCTATGTCCGGCTCGCCTGGCTTCAAATGAGAAACCGCAATCCGACCGCAAATGATAATACGGGCCCGCAGGTTGTAAAGTGGCCATGCTGCCTCTGAAATGTCGCCGCCCGTGTTGTCGAAGTAGACATCAATACCGTCAGGGCAGGCTTCTTTGATCTTAGCTGTCAGCTCTGTCGGAGTGAAAGCACGACCATCTGTGTCTCTGTAGGTAATGGCCGCATCATAGCCGAATGTCTCAAGCGCTTGTTTGCATTTATCAGCAGACGAGGTAATACCCACGACCCGAGCCCCGCGTGCCTTGGCTATTTGTCCAACCAATGAGCCGACAGAACCAACTGCAGCCGACACCAAAACCGTTTCGCCTTCTTTGGGTTGGCCAATAGTCTCCAGGCCCCAATAAGCCGTTTGGCCTGCCATGCCCATCAGGCCTTGCCAGGCTTCCAGTGGCAGTAAATCTGTATCCACGCGAACAATGACCTCTGAGCCGTCGCCAATCGCATAATCCTGCATGTTGTAAGAACCGTAGACTTTGTCGCCAACTTTATAGTCCGCGTGCTTGCTCTCAATGATTTCACTCACCGTATAGCACTGCATCACATCGCCTGGCTCCACGCCAGCCGTATAAGCGGCGGAACTAACTTTCAAGCGCCCGACCATATAAGGGTCAACGGAGATATAGAGGCAACGCGCTAAGAACTGACCTTCCCCACAGACGGGGATCTCACCATTCTCCATCCGGAAATTAGACGCCTCTGGAAGCCCTGCTGGTAGATTATCGACGATGACTTGACGGTTGATCATAGCGTTCATGTGAGCTTTCCTTCGATGTTCCGAATTAGCTGTTAATTTTAAATGCGATTTTTGCTGCCTCTTCTAAAAGAGCCCAGACCATTGTTTTGTGACCGGCTTCATAAATCCCGCCAAAGGCAGGGTTGGCATTAACCTCAATTATCTGGAAAGCCTCGGGACAATCATAGCCCTCAGGTGCAAATAGGTCGATTGCGCAAAGCGGCAAGGGAAGAGACCTCAGCACTTCGGATGCCCAATCTTGGATTTTGGCTGGGATTTCTTCCTGATAATCAGACAGTTTGCCACCGGTTGAAAGGTTAGCGCGAGCTGCCAAGGCGAGTTTGTCTCCTTCGGGCAAAACCGATGCCCGGTTTATGCCCTTCTCTCTCAGGCGTTCATTCAAGAACGGCGCTAGCGGAGATAAAGCCCGAGATGGATCCGCTGCAAATTGAACATTGTAGTCAGCTAGAAGCTTCTCAATGCTGCTTTTCCCATCCCCAACCAGCGTTGCCACGGATTTAGAATAAGAAAACCGAACCTTGCCATTGAGGCAAAACAAGCGATACTCAGGTGCAACAATATAGGCTTGCAGGATTGCGATATGGTCAATCGCCGAAATTTCTTTGAAATGTGCGCTCAGATTTTCTGGGCCATCAACCAGATCCGCCATTAGGCCTCTGCACCCAGTGTTTGGTTTTACAAAAACCGGATAGTTCAGCTGTTCAGCGTAAGCCAACGCATCTTCCAATTCACGACCATCGGGCCTCATACACTTGCGATCATCAGAAGTGAAAAAATAGTCACCCTTAATGGTTGTAAGGCCGGCATCACGAAGCAGTGTTGTACAATGGGCTTTATCGCGCGCTATCTCTGAAAAGGTTGCTGAATTGACTGGGAAGGTTGGAATAGGTCCAGCACCTGTGACGAAAGATCGGTCCCCGTCACGCACTTCAGCCAAATAGCCAGCGAAGCTGTCGACCAAACGAAACTGCCAGCCCTTAAGCTGGCAGAATTCGTTCAGTATTTGAAGTTGGCGGGTGAGTTCCGGCATTCGAGCCCTAGAGATCCGCGTAAACGTGGGTCTCGGCCTCGGCACCTGGATGACAGACAGCACCGCGTTCTGCCGAGCCAACAGTCTGTGCATAGCGCCAAATTGCACCTGAGTTATAGTTATGCTTGCGAGGTTCCCAAACTTTACGGCGGGCTTCCATTTCCCCGTCACTCAAAGCGACTTCAATCGTGCCATTGATTGCGTCAATAGAGATGATATCACCATCGTTCAGCAATCCAATTGGGCCACCAGTTGCTGCTTCTGGGCCAACGTGGCCAACACAGAAACCACGCGTAGCACCTGAGAAACGACCGTCAGTAATCAAGGCAACTTTGTCACCGCGACCTTGGCCATAGATGGCCGCAGTCGTCGCCAGCATTTCACGCATACCAGGGCCACCCTTTGGGCCTTCATAACGAATGACCAGCACTTCACCGTCCTTGTATTCGCCGGACTGTACAACCGCGAAACATTCTTCTTCGGTATCAAAACAACGCGCCGGACCGCTGAAGGTTTGTTTTTCCAAACCAGCGACTTTCACAATCGCACCCTCTGGTGCCAAGTTGCCTTTCAGTCCAACAACGCCGCCTGTTGGTGAAATAGCATTAGAAACTGGGAAGACAACATCTTGGTTGTCAGGCAGTTTCACATGCTCATGGTTTTCGGCCAAAGTTTTACCAGTGACAGTCATACAATCACCGTGAAGGAAACCAGCATCCAGAAGTGCTTTAATCACAACGGGAATGCCACCAATTTCATAAAGGTCTTTCGCTACGTAAGCGCCGCCTGGCTTGAGATTCGCAATGTAAGGTGTGCGTTTGAAGATTTCAGCGACATCATGAAGATCAAAGTCGATGCCAGCCTCATGCGCCATTGCTGGTAAGTGAAGTCCTGCGTTCGTGGATCCGCCGGTGGCAGCGACAACTGCCGCTGCGTTTTCAAAAGCTTCACGTGTACAAATGTCACGTGGACGCAATTGCCATTCAATCAGCTTCATCACATGCTCACCTGATTTGTGAGCGAAGGTATCGCGAAGATCATAAGGGGCAGGCGCACCGGCTGAACCTGGCAGAGCCAAACCAATAGCTTCTGAAACAGACGCCATTGTATTGGCTGTAAACTGCGCACCGCAAGAACCAGCGGATGGACAGGCGATTGATTCCAACAGATGAAGCTCTTCATCAGACATATTGCCAGCTGCATGAGCGCCAACGGCTTCAAACACGTCCTGGACCGTAACGTCACGACCACGGTGGTTACCGGGTAGGATCGAGCCGCCATAAAGGAAAACAGAAGGCACGTTGAGGCGGATCATCGCCATCATCATACCCGGTAGAGACTTGTCACAACCAGCAAGACCGACCAAAGCGTCGTAGCCATGACCACGCATTGTCAATTCAACAGAGTCAGCAATAACTTCGCGGCTAACGAGTGAAGACTTCATGCCTTCATGGCCCATCGCAATACCGTCTGTCACAGTGATAGTCGTAAATTCGCGCGGTGTGCCTTGCG
>CAJQQJ010000443.1 GCA_905480445.1 uncultured Alphaproteobacteria bacterium
ATGCGAAAATCACCAGCGAACTGAATGAATTTTCACCGACCGAAAATCTGCAATCAGAGGCCGTTCGGGGCAAGAGTGGATTCAGGCTCACCCGTATTCACCTCTTGGCTAAATCGCGTAGCCATAAGAAGCAGACAAGCCAAATTCATTGGAAAACTGCTTCTAAGAAACATGACCAGTCTATTTCCACGTTCCATCAAAAACAGCGGTCTTACAATCACAAAACAGGAAACAGCGCTTACCACAACCGACTGTTGTCTCGCGCTCACCAAACCAACAGTTCTTCAGCTCATGATCAAAGCAAAAGCCTTTTGCATGAAACAAACCGTTCGCAAGGACACAACCGCTTGGTTTCAAAGTTTCATCAAAACCAAAAATCTACGTTGCATTTGAAAGGCAGAAGTACCTATCACAAGCGCAGACTGTCAGCTGGCCACGCTAAAAGAGTTTCAAAGTTCCACGAAAAGGATAGATCAGACAATCATAGTTCCAAAACAAGTAAATACCATCATGGAACAGTCTCTCGACTTCACATCAAAAAAGGGTCTCGTTGGCACCAACTAGCCACTAGTGAAATTCATGACCCAACGGTATCCGCCAGTCAAAGCAGCGCTTACGAAGGGCACGAGCGAAATCTTTCACGCTTCCATCAGAGCTTCGACTCGTCGTTACACAGAGCAAACAGTAGCCGCCTACACCAACAAAGACTTTCTCAAATGCACTTAAGATATAAGTCGGCCTGGCATCGGTCTTCAACATCAGTCTTCCGAATTCCAACCCAACCAGCACAACCTTTGCCCGGGCAGGAACCTTTGCCGCTGCCGGGGGATCCGACCTTCCATCTGCCAAGCAAATCACTGCAGAACGGAACTCAGATAAAGGTGCATAGAACCTTCCAATCTAGAAGCTTTTAAGCCTGGTTGATTTGAGCAAAGAAGTTCTTTTTTGAAGCGTTGACAAACCTTGCCGCGGTTCATCCTAGTAAACCACTAGAAAGCAGCAGAGAATCCTTGCCTAACAGGAGTCGTCGCTTTATCACCGAGCAGGTATTGATAGAGTGTCAGGGCTTATGGCTGAAGAGCTTTCAATTATTGTTCCGGTCTTAAACGAAGCCAAGAATTTGTCCATTCTGGTTGATCGCCTGTCTGATGCTTTGGACAAAGATCAGATCGACTGGGAAGTCATCTTTGTTGACGATGATTCACAGGATAAAAGACGATCTACGCTGTTACAACTCGCAAACAAAAATCCGCGCGTCAGATTTTTAAGCCGTATCGGCCGCCAGGGTCTCTCGTCCGCTGCTATTGAAGGCATGCTTTCGAGTTCAGCACAGCACCTGGCTGTTATGGACGGCGATTTACAGCACGACGAGGCTTTGTTGCCAAAGATGTTGGCAGAATTGAACCGAGAAGACCTGGATATCGTTGTTGGCAGCCGATTTGCAGAAGGTGCCTCCCTTGGAGAGTTTTCAAGCAGGCGCGAAAAGGTCAGCAACCTAGGCAACTGGCTTGCTCGTTTGACTATCAAGACAGAGCTAAAGGATCCGCTGAGTGGCTTCTTTATGGTTAAGCGTCAGTCATTTGAGCCAACTGTTTACAATCTTTCGGGAACCGGTTTCAAAATTCTCGTTGATATTCTTGCCTCGTCCCCACGACCGCTCAAAGTCAAAGAACTGGGCTTTACCTTCGGTAAGCGCATTCATGGAGAATCAAAAATTGACAGCTTGGTCGCCATTGAATTTCTGACCTTGTTGGCTGAAAAATGGATCGAGCATTTGGTGCCCGTTCGCTTTCTTTTCTTCGCCGCGGTTGGAGGCTTAGGTGTCTTCATTCACCTTGCTATTCTAACCTTGTTGTTCAAAACATTGGCTTGGCCGTTCTACACCGCTCAGGCCGTAGCGACACTCCTGACCATGGCGATCAATTTCAGCTTGAACAACGTTTTAACCTACCGAGATAGGCGTCTCAGTGGTGCGGGATACATAAAGGGACTCCTGTCCTTTTACTTGGTGTGCTCTGTTGGGGCTTTAGCCAATTTCCAATTCGCAGAATTCCTGTTCAACGAAAGCATCCATTGGATACTCGCGGGCCTAGCCGGAGCCATCGTTGGTGCAGTCTGGAACTATGCAATGACCTCTACATTTACCTGGGCCAAAAAGAAAAGGCATCAGTCATGACACTGAAACTGACTAAAGAAAACTGGCTGGTCGCAGCTGTTTTCGCCATCCCACTGCTTCTATCAGTGATAGCCTTTTCTAACGTTATCAAAGGTGATTTTCTATGGGATGACATATCCCACCAGAAGTCCCAAATTGATCGATACAAGTCAGCGAAAGACGTCTTTACCAAATCGTTCTTTGCGGGCGGTAATCTTGTCCACCAACAATCCCCCTACTATCGACCCGCAATTGCCACCACTTACAAGATTGGCGAAACAATCAATGATTTGGTGTTTGATGACAGTGTCGAGCGGATGGACGCGCGGCGTGCCATCATACCACATATCATAACGCTGATCACACATCTCGCCACCATCCTGTTGGTTATGATTTTCACCTGGCAGTTGATTGGCAATCATGCCTGGCGAAATTGGGCTGTTTTGGCTTCAGGTTTGATTTTTTCCACTCATCCAATCCACGTTGAGTCGATTTCCTTTATTGCCGGCCGCACAGATACAATTTCAACGCTTTTCCTCATTGCGGCACTCGTAACCGCCTGGCGATACCGCGAAACCGGTCGAGCTTACTTGTTGGTTGCCTTAGGGCTCTTGTATTTGTTTTCTCTGTTCTCAAAGGAAACTGGATTAGCCGTTGTCTTTATAGCGCCAGCAATGCTTTGGCTTTTCTCTGGCTCCTTTTCAAAACTAGATAACGAGGAAGCCGAGGAAGAAGATGAGCCTGAAATTGACCTCAGTAAAATTGGCCGCAACCAACCCTGCCCATGCGGCAGTGATAAAAAATATAAAAACTGTCACGGCAAAAATGGTTCCCCCAAACTGGTTCTAGCTAAGAAGAAGAAAAAAGCCGTTCTCAGAGATTGGAACCCGTTCCTGTTTGTTGGCACATTGGTTGCCGTAACACTTATCTACTTTGTTTTGCGATCTTTTGCCGATTTGGTGTCGCTAGATTTTCTTGGAAAGACCAGCCCAACCGAAGCACTGGGGCGGATGATTGCAGGTGCAGCTTTCTATTTTGGAAAACTGATTTCCCCATTGCCGCTCGTCCATATGCACTGGGATATTCCCGGCTTCGCATACAGTGTTTCGATGTTAGCGGCTGGTCTAGTGGTCACTGCGTTGGCGATTTTCGCTTTTCGTAAAGGCCATAGCATTTTTCTGTTCGCAGTCGTTTTCTTCCTCTTCACGCTTGGGCCTTCTTTACTATCTGTATTGAACGAAGCTTCAACGACACCGGTTTCAGAAAGACTGTTGTACACGCCGTCAATCGCCCTTTCTTTGTCGTTGGCTGGCCTAGTCATTTTGCTGAAGTCCTATGCCCGCTACGCTCTCCTCGCGGCTACCGTTCTAATCAGTATCGTTTCTGTTTGGGTGATCCGTGAACGAAACTGGGACTGGCAAAGCCAAGACACGCTTTGGGCAGCTCTCATCCGGTTTGAAGAAAACAGGCTTCCTGAGCGCAAGAAAGCCATTGAGCAGGCTATCAGTTGGCGTGCAATGGGCGCATCATTCCTCGCACGAGCCGAATACTTTGATGACACCAAAACGGATTACCTCGACAAAGCAGAAGAAGCTTATGGTAAAGTCGTTGAGTTAACCGCGCCTGGTGAAGCCTTAAACATCCGCGGGCTTATTTCTACAGCCGACACGCATTACCGCCGTGCTGCTCGTTTCATCAAAGATGAGAAAACCGCGGAGGCAGCGGATTATTACGGGCGAGCCGCTCAGTCCTACAAAGACGCTCTTAAATTTAGCCGCGGTACCAGAGAGGTCGAGAAATTCTATATTGAGGCGACTGTTCTTGAAGACCAGGAACAGGAAAAAATCACCAAAGAGATCAATATTGAAAAGCTATTCGAAGCACGAGAGCAACTGCTTGAGTTACGGCGCGTAAATTACCTTCCGCTCTGGGTTACTGAGTACATGTCAGTGGTCGATCACCGCATTGGCGTCGCATATCATCGTCAAAGCAAGCATGAGGAATCAAAGAAGTTTCTCGAATCAAGCGACCAAGAAGACGTTTATCTCGAGCGTCTAAAGCGAGGCTTCTAATAGATGGCCAAACTTTATCCAGTAGTTCTTGCCGGTGGAATTGGTACAAGGCTTTGGCCGCTGTCACGCAGTGCCAAACCAAAACAGTTTCTGCCACTCCTGAATGAGGAAACATCGCTTTTTCAAGACACGGTGGAAAGGTTAGCTGGGTTAACCGATCAACCCGTCATTGTCATAACCAATGAAGAACATAGGTTCCTAGCAGCAGAGCAGTTGCGCGAGAGAAACATGGCTCAGAAAGCCATCATCCTAGAGCCTATTGGGCGCAACACAGCGGCGGCGGCGGCTGTCGCAGCCTTGGAAATTGTTAAAGACGACCCCGAAGGACTAATGCTGTTGGCTCCCTCAGATCATGCCATCACTAAACGCGACCAGTTTACAGCCGCTGTAGAGGTCGCAATCGAGGCTACGTCGCAGGCCGATTTTGTCTTATTCGGTATTGAGCCTGACAGACCAGAAACCGGTTTTGGCTATATCAACGCTCCCGGTTCCACGCGATGTTGTGCAGCAACAATCAATCGCTTTGTCGAGAAACCGCCCCTAGAAACTGCCGAAGGCTATCTTCAAGACGGTGGGTGGTATTGGAACTCCGGTATATTTGTTTTTCCTGCTGCACGCTATTTGGCGGAACTGGAAAGACTTGAACCAGCGATCTACACCGCGTCGAAAGCAGCCTGGCAGCGTGCAGAAAGTGACATTTGGTTTTTACGCCTCAATGAGGAAGAGTTTGCAAAATCTCCCAGTAAATCAATTGACTATGCAGTCATCGAGCACAGCGAAAGCGCATCAGTTGTTCCAATTGAAATGGGCTGGAGTGATCTTGGATCTTTTGAAGCTCTGCACAAGGCGCATCAAAGCGATGACAATGCCAATTCACTTGTCGGCGACGTAATCGCCAAAAACGTTACCAATTCTTACCTTCGCGGTGACGGCATTCTTGTCGCTGCCGTTGGTGTCGACAATTTGATGGTTGTCGCGTCGGATGATGCCGTCGTAGTTTCGCCTTTGTCAGACAGCCAAAACGTTAAGGCAATCGTGGAAGAGCTGGAGGCGCAGAAAAGAAGTGAGCACCACAGTCATTCTAGGACTTACCGGCCGTGGGGGTGGTACCAATCACTCTCTCAGGGTGAACGCTACCAAGTTAAGCGCATTCAGGTCAAACCCGGTGCTAAGCTCTCGTTGCAAAGCCACAAACATCGTTCCGAACATTGGATCGTCGTTAAAGGGACCATGCGTGTCACCCTAGACGACAAGGTCTTTGATCTAATCGAAAACCAATCTACCTATGTGCCACTAGGAACCATTCACCGCTTAGAGAACCCTAGTGACAGCCCGGCTGAGTTGATTGAAGTACAATCCGGATCCTATCTCGGCGAAGACGACATTGTTCGCTACGAAGACATCTACGGACGATCACCACCTGAAAATAAGAGTTGAGTTATGTCAGATAACCTTGCCGCCTTTGATCTTTGGCAAAAGCCGCAGCCAAATCTTGATGAAATTCGCGGGTGGGCAAGCGAACTCTTTGGTCTCGAAGGTGAATTCGAGATACTGCATGGTGAAAGAGACCTGAATTACAAGATCAGCACCAAAGACCATGGTTCGTTCGTACTCAAACTTTCTAGCCTTGACGAAGATCTGTCAGCAATTGCTTTTCAAGTCGAGGCCCTTGATTATGTCGCACATCGTGACCCTGAGTTGCCAATCCCACAGCTTCTCGCTAGCCTCAATCATCTACCAGTGGAAACAGTAGAGCTATCATCGGGCGACCATTGTTACCTGAGGGTATTGACCTACCTTGAGGGAGGGTTGTTAGAGGATTCTGCACCAACTAAACAGCTCAATCGATCTATCGGGCAGTTGATGGCACGGCTAGACAAAGCCTTAACAGGCTTTTTTCATCCCGCTGCCAGCCAAAGCCACCCTTGGGTCTTAATGAACGCCGCAGACTTATTGCCTTTTGCTGAAAACATTTCCGATGAGTTGGCAAGGTCTCAGGTGCGTGTCATTCTAGAGAAAATGCGCGATGAAACCGAAGAACAACTGCGGGCTCTCCCTCATCAGATTATCCATCAAGACGCCCACCGCGGTAATTTGCTCGTCGATCAAGCAACAGGCAGCGAAGCAGCAGCAATCATTGACTTTGGCGACATGGTCTACGGCCCCAGGATTGCAGAACTAGCAGTCGCCGCCGACATTCTGCAAATCGATAGTGATGATCTCTGGCAAGACGTTTGTGATGTGGTTGCCGGTTACGATGATGTCTTGGCGCTTTCTTCTGACGAAATTGATGTTCTTTATGATCTCATTCTCGTTCGCTACGCCATGACTGCTGCGATTTCTGCAGAGCTTAATCGGGCTAATCCTAAGGAAAACTATCTCGCTAAGTCCGAAAAAAGCTGCTGGGCGCTAATCGACTACTTAATGCAACTTGGCCCATTCGAGGCCAACCGACGCCTTCGCAGGGCTTGCAACTTCCCACCGCCTGCTCTGGAAGCCGTACCAGAGGCCGCGAAGGATCACTTGCTTGAGCAGCGGTTCGAAACGCTGGGCAAGCACCTCAGCCTTTTTTACAAAGAACCGCTTCATTTTGAACGCGCTGCCGGTGCTTGGCTCTATGGCACTAACGGCAAGGCCTATCTTGATGCCTACAACAACGTTCCAACGGTGGGGCATTGCCACCCACGCGTGGTGAAGGCAATTCAGCGCCAAACAGAAGCGCTCAACACCAACACACGCTACCTCTATCATCAGGTCAACGATTACGCTGAACGCTTGGCTTCCACCTTCGCACCTGAGCTTTCAACCTGCCTCTTCACAAATTCAGGCAGCGAAGCCAATGACATCGCTTGGCGTATGGCCAAGCATCTGACAAGTAATCGTGGCGCGATTATTATGGAAGATGCCTACCACGGCATCACCGATCAGATTTCAATCTTTTCGCCATCTGGCCCACGGCCTTTAGAAGACAACAGCCACGTTCGCCATTTGCCTGTTCCGGGCATCGACAGCCAAGACACGACAACTTTCTTGGCACAAGTTGATGAAGCCATAGCCTCACTCCAAGAAGCAGGCATTGGCGTTGCTGCCTTCATGATTGATTCCGCTATGTTAAGCAGTGGTATACCCGACGTGCCCAAGGGTTACCTTGCTGCAGTGACCAATAAAGTCAGAGCCGCTGGCGGCCTCGTTATCGCTGATGAAGTACAAGCAGGTTTTGCGCGATCTGGCATCCGTCTTTGGGGCCACGTCGCTAACGACTACATTCCAGATATCGTGACCATGGGTAAGCCAGTCGCCAATGGCTACCCCATGGGTGTAA
This sequence comes from uncultured Alphaproteobacteria bacterium, assembly GCA_905480445.1. GTDB lineage: Bacteria > Pseudomonadota > Alphaproteobacteria > UBA7985 > CAJQQZ01 > CAJQQZ01. Next base: position 7,550 of record CAJQQJ010000443.1, read on the forward strand.
CGGTCACTAGGAAAGAGCTGCTAAAATCCTTTGGCGACGCAACGCGCATCTTCAGTACCTTCGGTGGCAATCCAGTGGCTTGTGCAGCTGCCTCAGCCGTGCTCGACGTTATTGAAGACGAGGACATTCTAGAGAACTGCCGAACAACTGGCACGCACCTCAAACAAAGAATCTTAGAGCTCGGCAATAAGCATCAGATTATCCATGCCGTTAGAGGTCATGGCTTGGCATTAGGTGTAGACCTTCGCCTTGATGGGCAATCCGCCGGTTCTGAGGCCGACATTGTTCTAAACAAAATGAAAGACCGAGGCGTATTAGTCAGCAGCGAAGGACCAGACGGTAATGTCCTTAAGATCCGTCCGCCGCTCGTTTTCTCTGCCGACAATGCTGATCAGCTGGTTGAAACCTTAGACCTTTGCTTGAGCGAATTTTAGGAACCTAAACAGATGCAAATCACCGCGACACCTGCAAG
>CAJQQJ010000444.1 GCA_905480445.1 uncultured Alphaproteobacteria bacterium
CAGGGCCTTTGGTTCTTGCTCACCAAGTAACTGTGACTGGGGCCGCGTTCGCGCAATGCCATTCACGGATGGCGTGAACCAGCGTTTGAAGAAAGCTGACCATTTGATGGCAACCTTCAACCAAGGCCATGCGACCAAGACAGTCTTGGTTGATTTAGTCAACAATAACCGGATCAAGGTTACGACTTACACTGATTTTCATGCGCAAAATCGTCAGGACTATCGTTCAGTTGTAACAATGAAACGGAAGAGAATTATTGTTCCACAGCCGGTTCCACAACCGGTGCCAATTCCGCTACCGCTGCCTTTACCAATGGTGGAAGATTGTATCCCCTTCAATCCTAACTCAATTCGTGTAGAGCACCGCAATGGTGGTTGGGCAGTGACCGATGGTTATGGCACACCAGTTTTCGCACCGACAAAACAGGAGGCGCGTAAGGTTGCTCGTCAGATGCGCTCTCACCGCATTACGAAGAACTGCTACATTGGTCGTCCAAATGCCTCAATGAAGTATTCTTTGAAAGCCGGTAACAAAGCTCCGAAGGGCGCGGTCCAAGGTGAGGATTGCATAGGCTTCAACAAGAACAACCTGTCTATTCGTCATGATGGCGGTGGTCGCTGGCTACTAACAGACGGTGGTAGCCGCATGGAAACCTTCCCTAACAAGCGGGAAGCGAAAATGGGCCTAGCTGTTATCAAGAAATACGGTTTCAACAAACAGTGTTTTGTTGGCCGCCCTGATCCTTCTTTCTCATACTGGAGAAAGTAAGCCCAACTCAACTAGTCTGACTTTTCTGGGACAGGAGCTTCTAAGAGGCCTCTGTCCTTTTTTGTGTGTCTTCTTCTTTTACCGGCTGGACCAGATAGATGCCGACCATAGCTATTGCCAGCGCTGCCCAAGTCCAGACAGACAAAAGGTCACCCAGGAAGAGAATTCCTAAGAAGACGCCAGCGAGTGTAATGACGTAGGTCAACTGACTGGTAAACACTGCTCCTGTACGTCGGATGAGCACCAACATTCCAGTGTAACAAAAGAAATGAAAAATCGCGGAGATAAACAAGGCGATCTCTGGAGCTGAGCCGGTTTCAAAGAAGGTGAAACTAGCGCCCTGCCAAATCATAACCGGTGCGATAAGTGCTAAGGCGGCCAAGAACATCCCACACATAACGGCAATAGGGTGGACATCCTCAGGCATTTTAGCGGCGATAAAAACTGATTCACCAGCATACCCCAGACAAGCACCGAATATAACAAGCATCCAAAAGAGGTTTCCGCTCACTTTTCCAGCCTCTGGCAATATCAGTACCAACATTGCCGCTAAGCCAATTAGAACTCCGACCATGCGCCGAAAGACAAAGGCTTCCTGTTTGACGGCTGTGGCCAAAGCGAAAATGAGAATGGGTACTAGGCTGTAGATAATCGCCATTTCGCTCGCGGTTAGATGCGGTGCAGCCCAATAGCTAAAGGAATTGGGAACGAGAGTGCCGAGAATTGCAATGATGATGTAGAGGCGAATGTAAGCCGCAGATAGCGGCAAACTTATGCGTCGCCAAATCATCCAACCAAAGATCAAGACCAAACCGATAACGGTTCCCCAAAAAACTAAGGTGAGGGGATGGGCTTCTTTTATGACCACGATTTTGATCAAAGGAATAGTAGCGCCCCAAAAAATGCCAACGGCAAAGAACAAAATCCAATTAACGTAGCGATGTAACATTGGGGAGACTTTCAAGAAAAAGGTCTCTCTCCTCTAGACCAGTGAGTACTCAGCAGCAATGTCTGATTTGAGCTAAGGGCGCGAAGACAAAACCCAGGAGCCGTCTCCCGGGTTATTTGTTAACAGGACTTATGAAGCTTCTAGAAAGTCTCGACGTCTTTGGTTTCCATCAACAGTCTCTCAGTCCGAGCGTCCTCAATTTTGTTGATCAGTTTGTCGGCTTCAACTTGGTCTCGGAACGTTTTAGTAACTGATACTGTTGTGTGAACCAGCATCAGGGCAGACATAGCGTAGAACCCTTTGGCAGAGAACGACGCCTCCAGAAAGAAGATGCCACCAGCCATCATGGCCGCTGAGATGATCCAAGTGGCGATAGTGAAGTATTTCCAAGCAGGTGTTTCGTTGTAATTGGCGTTCATGATAACTTTCCTTGTTGTTTGCTGTTAGATTGAAGCTGTTTTGCACTGCTTTAGGCGGGCAATGACATCATCCGCGCTCGTTCTGAGTGCCGGACCGCAGCCGTTGCTGGCGAGTTTTTCAATCACACCTTCAGCTGAATTTTCATCATCAAAGCTGTCGATGAAGTCGTTGGATAATTCTTGTTCCGCTTGTTTGCTTTGCAGCCGCTGTAGGGTTGCTTGAGCGTCTGAAAGAGAAGCATTGCAGAGGTCTGAATCGTTAGAGCGTAGGCGCTGGGTCTTGTCTGTCACATCGGCAAGTCTGTAGCCTCTTTCCAATTTGTTCAGCGTCGTTTTTGCTTTCTGAACTTTGGCTTTTAGGCGAGAGTTTTCTTTCCGGTAATGTGAGACTGCTTTCTCAGAAAGCTCTCTTTCTGCTTCCAAGTTGGCGATTGCTTCTGCTGATTCACGCGCCAACTCGGCTTTGTTTTGTTCCAAAGCGATTAGAGTTCTTTCTTCTAAATCCGCAATTCTTTCATTCAAACGCTGCAGTTGAGCTTCCTCTTGCTGTTGCTGTGCCATGGAAATGGCGAGCGCTTTCTTGGCAGCCTGCGCGGCTTTCGCAGAGTCTCGGATTTGTTGACGCAGGATTGTAATGGCGTGTTTGTCGGCGAAGTTTTCGACTTTATCGGTCGTTTGACCTTTGCCGAAAGCGAACAATAATTTGAGCATTTCTTTTCTCCACATAAAATGAACAACGTTCATGAATTCTATTTGGCGATCATGCGAAGATGAATCAAGTAAAAAATGAACAATGTTCAAAAAATTTGCTGTCCTTAGAAACTCAGAAACAAGTTCAAAGTAGCCATTCAACGAGTAAAGAAGGTAAGTGGTGGGACGGTCTATCGAGCCGAGCTGTCTGAAACCATCAAACGAATAGCGATGCCGATAAAGAAGATACCGGCGATACCATCCATCCAACGTCCAAAACCGGTCCTTTGTAACCAACTAGATGCATGACCTGCGGCTAAACCAACACAAATCAAGAAGCAAAACCCAATCAGATTGTGAATAGACCCTAACAGGAAGATTTGCAGTCCAACATTGCCGAGCTCAATAGTGACAAACTGGGGTAACAAAGCGAGGTAAAACACGATGACTTTTGGATTCAATATATTGGTGAATAGACCGTGCTGGAATACTCGCCATGCTGAAACTTCGGCCTCAACGCTTTGAGCATTCGTTTTTCGGGTGGATCGGAGAAACGACAAAATTGCCTGACAACCTAAGAAAAGGAGATAGGCAGCTCCACCATAACGCAAGAGATCGAAGGCTAGAGGAGAGGCAGCAATAATAGCCGAAACCCCCAATGCTGCTGCACTTGCATGTAGAACAGAACCAAATGCAATCCCTAGCGCCGAAGCGACAGCACCTTTAACCCGATGGCGCATGCCACTAGCTACGACAAACAAAACATCTGGGCCGGGAGAGATTGCGACAGCCGCAGCGATGATTGTGTAAGCGAGGGTTAGGGTGGGATCGAGTAACATCAGGTTAGACTAACTGATGAATCAGTTCGTTCCAACACCGTTGTGTCTAAATGTTTTTCGAAGGCGAGGCTATTTGGCTCTTGAGTAGGAAAGGGTCATTCGCTATTGCGTAACTGAACGTCGTTCACAGAACGAGTGTATTGGAGCAGCTATGAAAAGAGAAGAGAAAAAGAAAGCCCTAAGAGAAGGCCTTATTGCTGCAACCTATCGCCAAATCGAACAAAATGGTGTGGCGAACTTGCGTGCGAGAGAGA
>CAJQQJ010000445.1 GCA_905480445.1 uncultured Alphaproteobacteria bacterium
CAAGCGCATGAAGTGCTGGATGATCAAGATCGCTGGTGGTCACAAAAAGTTCGGGTTGGCTGACGAAAGGTTTCTGCATGACAAAAGTTACCAAATATTCCAGCCTATGGGAATCCTCTAGTTATGCTGAGGTCTCTATATGGCATTGTTTTTGCTTAATCAATAATCGAAATGCGACGAATCCAATTTTGAGAAAGAAACTGCAAACATAAAAAAAGGCTCATCCCGAAGGAGTGAGCCATTTTTTGAGCCATCTAACGGGATGGCCTGTTCGTCTTAGGGTTGGCTATCAACCAAGTGCACTCAAAGCAATTGTCATAACAGCAATAGCAACGAGGTAGCAAAATCCAGCGCGATCAAGAACAGACATGTTAAAATCCTTAGGGTTAAATTTTTGCCTTCTTCATCTGAAGAAAGTCATTAACGAGGGATTTAGTTTCTTGAGAGCTGTTTAACAAACAGGAGTTTTGCAGCTCAGGAATGCATTAATTGCAGGGCTGAGGAGTCGTCCCTATCCCGCCATAACATTCTCGACCGTAGCTAACAGAAGTTAATACCGCTCACCTTCGGAAAAGAGGGCGACTGAGGCGCGAAATTGTCTTGTTATATCGCTATGCGACAATTTTATGTCGCTCAGACCGAAAAATCTTCGGGATTTGATCTTGAGAGAGCTTTTCATTTATCGGACGCGGGCCTATATTGCGGCCAAATTTTACCACCCAATCTACCCATTGTGTCACCAAGCAGAGTCGTTGGAGGTTCGCTTCGTTTGTTGACAGTCAAAACAGCAGGAGCACATATAAGTGGCTAACCGTAAGGACAGTTTGAAATCGCGCCGGACACTCTCAGTCGGCAACAAAGACTATGACTACTTCTCAATCCCAGAAGCAGCTAAGGCGCTAGGAGACGTTTCTCGCCTTCCTTACTCTCTGAAGGTTGTTCTAGAAAACCTTCTCCGTTGGGAAGATGGTGGCACTGTAACGACGAAGGATGTCCAGGCAGTGGTTGATTGGCAGAAAGATCAACGTTCTGACAATGAGATCGCCTACCGTCCAGCACGTGTCCTAATGCAGGATTTCACAGGTGTGCCTGCAGTCGTTGATCTGGCTGCAATGCGTGAAGCGGTTGTGAAAATGGGCGGCGATCCAAAGAAGATTAACCCTCTCGTTCCTTGTGACCTCGTAATCGACCACTCAGTAATGGTTGATTACTTCGGTAATTCCGAAGCCTTCGGCAAGAATGTTCAGATGGAATTTGGTCGTAACAAGGAACGTTATGAGTTCTTGCGCTGGGGTCAAACTGCATTTGACAACTTCTCAGTTGTTCCTCCGGGCACAGGTATTTGCCACCAGGTGAACCTTGAGTATCTCGGTCAAACTGTTTGGACAAAAGAAGAAGACGGCCGCACTCTTGCTTACCCTGATACTTTGGTTGGTACTGATTCACACACAACCATGATCAACGGCCTTGCTGTCCTTGGTTGGGGTGTTGGTGGTATTGAGGCCGAAGCAGCAATGCTTGGTCAGCCAATCTCTATGTTGATTCCACAGGTTGTTGGCTTCAAGCTTTCCGGCAATCTGAAAGAAGGCACGACTGCAACTGACTTGGTTCTACGCGTAACTCAAATGCTACGGGCTAAGGGCGTAGTCAGTAAGTTCGTTGAATTCTACGGCCCTGGTCTAGATAACCTCTCTCTCGCTGATCGAGCAACGATTGCTAACATGGCACCAGAATATGGCGCGACTTGTGGTTTCTTCCCGATTGACCAAGAGACCTGTAACTACCTGCGCTTTACGGGCCGTGACGAAGAGCGTGTTGCTCTTGTGGAAGCCTATGCAAAGGCACAGGGCATGTGGCGTGATTCAAACAGCCCAGACCCTATCTTTACAGACACACTTGAATTGGAAATGGACGAAGTCAATCCAGCGATGGCTGGTCCAAAGCGTCCTCAAGACCGTGTGTTACTCAGTGATGCGGCAAGTGCCTATGGCGACGTTCTAGCAGCAGACATTAAACAGACAGCTAGTAAGACAGCCATCGGCAGCGAAGTTGCAGTGGAAGGCCATGACTACGAGCTCGGTCATGGCGATATTGTCATTGCTGCGATTACTTCATGCACCAACACCTCCAATCCTTCTGTTATGTTGGCCGCTGGTTTAGTTGCCAAAAAAGCCCGTGAAAAAGGCCTCACAACGAAGCCTTGGGTTAAAACTTCATTGGCACCAGGATCTCAGGTTGTTTCTGACTACCTTGAAAACGCTGGCCTACAAGATGATTTGGATGCACTTGGTTTTGACGTTGTTGGGTACGGTTGCACGACTTGTATCGGTAACTCTGGCCCGCTGCCTGAACATATCGCCGGTGCAATTACAGAAGGTGACCTTCGTGTTGCTTCTGTTCTTTCGGGTAACCGTAACTTCGAAGGCCGCGTTCACGCACTTTCCAAGATGAACTACCTGGCTTCACCGCCATTGGTTGTTGCTTATGCTCTGGCTGGTTCCATGCATATCGATTTGTTGAACGACCCAATCGCGCAGGATTCAGAAGGCAATGACGTATACCTGAAAGACATCTGGCCAACAAACCAAGAAGTAAACGATACTGTCAAACAGTTCCTAACTCCTGAAATGTACCGCACACGCTATGCGGATGTTTTCAAAGGCCCGCAGGAATGGCAAGACATTCAAACTTCGACTGGTCTTACTTATAAGTGGGATTCAGGTTCTACTTACGTTCAGTACCCTCCATTCTTTGAAGGTATGGACGGGGACGCGGCAGCGATTGCAGACATCAAGGGCGCTCGTCCTCTGGCTGTTTTGGCTGACTCCGTTACGACTGACCACATCTCACCGGCTGGTGCGATCAAGCGTGATGCTCCTGCAGGCCATTACTTGCTAGAGCGTCAGGTTCGCCCGATTGATTTCAACTCCTACGGTTCACGCCGTGGCAACCACGAAATCATGATGCGCGGTACTTTTGCCAACATCCGTATCCGCAATATGATGTTGGGTGGTGATGTTGAGGGTGGCTACACCATGCACGTCCCAACGGGTGAAAAGATGGACATCTTTGCAGCCGCGATGAAGTACCAGGAAGAGAACACACCATTGGTTGTTCTGGGTGGTAAAGAATATGGCACAGGTTCCTCACGTGACTGGGCAGCTAAAGGCACCAGACTTCTTGGTGTGAAGGCTGTTATCGTTGAGAGCTTTGAGCGTATTCACCGTTCTAACCTGGTTGGCATGGGCGTGTTGCCACTTCAGTTTACAGGCGATGATTCAGTCACTAGCCTGGGTCTGAATGGTACAGAAACTTATGACATCACTGGCATCGAAGGCGGTATCACTGCTGGCATGGATGTGCCTTGTAAGATCACTTACGCTGACGGCAAGACTGCTGATGTAACACTGTTGTGTCGCATCGATACGGAAGATGAAGTTTCTTACTACCGTGATGGCGGTATCCTGCAGCACGTTTTGAGGAACATGATGAAAGCGGCCTAATCAGCTTTCAAATGATCTAAACGAAAAAGGGCTCGGAGTTTTCTGGGCTCTTTTTGGTTCTGCCTATGCGCAACGAATGGGAGGCTTTGACTAGATGTTTGTTTCAGAGCTGGTAAGGTCTCAAAATGAGAGTCTTTAAACTACATAGAGACCTCAGTATAAGGCCTATTTTCCCGTCTGACATTACCGAATTAGCGATGGATTTCCAGTAGGATCAAGATCGGAAGAGC
>CAJQQJ010000446.1 GCA_905480445.1 uncultured Alphaproteobacteria bacterium
CGCATGAAGCCTTGTTTCAATCACTGTTCGGTTTCAGCTTGCAGCGCTTCATTTTACTAGGCGCAAGCGAAGAAAAATTCTGTCGGGCAATGGATATCTTGCCGGTCAAAAAGAAAACACAAAAGGCAGCACCGAAGCCAAAATCTAAGGGTTCAAAGAAACCCAACAAAAACGAAAAATTGCTGAAAGATGCTCTAAAAATCGGTATTGGCATCGGCGTTATGCATTTGCTGAAGAAAGACAAAAGCCACGGTCCTGTCGAACCTTTGGAATAGGCTGAGTCTAGTTACCAGGCGCAGCGGGCAAGTCATTCTCAAGAGCAGTGCTTAAGTTCATCAAGTTGTTGTATGTCATGATGCCAACCATCAGAGGAATTTCAATGATTTCGGCATCGCCGTAGCCAGCTGCGCGTAAAGCTTGAACAGCTTCGTCTGAGACGTTGCCAGAACCTTCCAACAGAGCAGTGGTGTAAGTTAACAGCGCCTGCATCTTGGCATCATCGCTTCGGCCTTGTCGCGCCGCAGCCAGAGCTTCGGCATTCAGACCAGCCTGCTTGCCCAGTCCAGCGTGTGCGGACAAACAATAGTCGCAACCATTGTGTTCACTCACCAGCATAGCGATTGCTTCACGTTCCGCGGCAGTCAGCGTCATAAGTCCTTGGATTTTTTTGCTCTCACTGAAAAAGGCTTGCGTCGCCGGAGATGCTTGAATTAGCCGAAAGAAGTTGAGCTTCATGCCTTTCATCGGACCTTCTGTGGCAACAGGTGGTAAATCTACACGGCTCATAAGGAAAATCCTTCATATTTCAAGAATTGGAACGAGATACGCCCTATTTTCCGTTCTTTCAGCAGAACGAAGTCAGCAGGGAAATCATTTTTTTCTTTAGCATCTGACTCTGCAACAATGAGGGCACCTGCCTTTAGCCAGCCCTGTGTCGATAGAGATGTAAGTGCGATAAGTAGCAAACCCTGACCGAAGGGCGGGTCCAAGAAAATTAGGTTAAACTGGTTTGTGGCTTTAGCGATAGACGTTGCGTCTGCCTCAAGAACTTTACAGTCCTGGTCTTGTTTTGAGGCTTTGATGTTTTGGCGCAGCGTTTTCGGAGTTTTTTCGATGAAGCAGGCTTTGGCAGCACCACGAGACAGCGCCTCCAGCCCCAAAGCGCCAGTACCCGCAAAAACATCCAACACCTGAGCGCCCTGAATAGGAGACACCCCTCCTTCACCCCAGCCGGAATGAGCCAAGACATTAAACAAAGTCTCGCGTGCCCGGTCTAGAGTCGGACGGACGTCCAGTCCTTCTGGTGCTTCAAGCTTTAGGCCGCGCAGTTTTCCGCCGACGATCCGCAGGTTTTTCATCCTTCTTGGTCGTTCTTTCACCGAGGCGTGGTTTCTGCTTCGGTTTAATGAATTTACGTTTTGGCTTAGCCCAGCTTTCTTTTGGCTTCAAACCAACGCCGGACGCTGCAAACAACTGTTGTTGACTGACCTCAGATAAGGCACCCTTTGGCAGATTCCCCAAGGAAAAGTCGCCATAGACTTGGCGTATCAAGCGGTTGACCTGAAGACCTAGGTGTCCGCAGACATTTCTAATCTCGCGGTTTTTGCCTTCAGTCAAAGTGAAAATCAGCCAGGAGTTTGTACCAGTTTGCTTTTCAACAAAGGCCTCAATAGGGCCGTAGCGAACACCTTCAACGGTCACGCCTTTTTTCAGCTTCTGCAAAGCGCTCTCAGAAACACGGCCATGGACACGGACGCGGTAGCGCCGTTTTTGCGCGTTCTGAGGTAACTCCAATTGGCGTTTCAGCTCACCGTCATTGGTGAGCAAAAGCAAGCCTTCGGAATTGATATCCAATCGGCCGACGGGAATAACGCGGGGAAGATCTCTTGGCAGAACATCATAAATAGTCTGACGGCCTTCAGGATCTCTTTCTGTCGTCAAAACCCCGACAGGTTTGTAAAACCGCCAGACTCTGGCTAGGTCGCGCGGCGGCAATGCCTTGCCGTCAACGATGACTTGATCATCATTTGTGACGGCTACAGCCGGGCTGCGCAGCGTATCACCATTAACTTGAACACGGCCGTCTTCGATCCAACGCTCGGCTTCACGACGCGAGCAAAGACCTGCCCTAGCCATGACCTTGGCGATGCGTGCGCCTTTTTCGCCTTGATTGGACTCTTCTTCAGCCATTAGATTTTGCGATATCTGAGTTTGTAGAGGCCTTTGAAAGGCTTGGACGGATCGATTGGTTCACCTTTACGGACGATATCGATCTTACCCTGGCGCGCAAGTCCAATCGCCGCTGAACGAACGTGGCGCAATTGACCGCGCCACAATTCTCTGCCTTTCGGCTCCTTCGGCGACGGTGGCTTGGCATATTGCGCAACCTCCGCCGGAGAGACCAAAGCCTCACTGCCTTTGCGTTCGGTCAACCGAACAATGGCTGCAGCAAGATCATTATGTTGTATTGGTTCTTGTTCTTCGGTCATGTGATTATCGCCTGTTGCGCATTTCAAGAAGACGGAGGCGGAGAGCGTTCAATTTAATGAAACCTTCCGCATCTTCTTGATCGTAAACTGAATCTTCTTCGAAAGTTACATGTTGCTCTGAATAGAGCGAATAAGGAGATTTACGTCCGCAAACAAAAACTGAGCCTTTGTAGAGCTTCAAGCGCACAGTTCCAGAAACAAACTCCTGAGATTTATCAATCATGGCCTGCAACATCTCGCGCTCAGGGGAAAACCAGAAACCATTATAGATGAGCTCTGCGTATTTTGGCATTAACTCGTCTTTCAGATGCATGGCACCACGGTCGACGCAGATTGATTCAATACCACGGTGCGCCGCCAGTAACACGGTTCCACCCGGTGTTTCATAGATGCCGCGGCTCTTCATACCAACATAGCGACCTTCAACCAAATCAAGCCGACCAATACCATTTGCACCGCCAAGTTCATTGAGTTTTGTCAGCAAGGTTGCTGGACTCATTTGAACGCCGTCAATCGCCGTCGGATCACCGTTGACGAATTCCACTTCGATGTAGGTTGGTTTATCAGGCGCTTCCTCGGGAGAAACAGATCGGCTGTAAACATAATCAGGTGCTTCGTCCCACGGGTCTTCCAGAACTTTACCCTCAGCTGAGATGTGCAGCATGTTGGCATCAACCGAGAAAGGGGCTTCACCACGCTTGTCTTTTGCAATGGGAATTTGGTGCTCTTCGGCGAAGGCAATCAGTTTTGTGCGGCTGGTTAGATCCCATTCGCGCCAAGGAGCGATAACTTTGATGCCTGGCTCCAGGGCATAGTAGCCAAGTTCAAAACGAACCTGATCATTGCCCTTGCCTGTTGCGCCGTGAGAAACAGCGTCTGCCCCAACTTGGCGTGCGATCTCAATCTGCCTTTTTGCGATCAGTGGCCGTGCAATTGAGGTGCCCAACAGGTAAACGCCTTCGTAGACGGCATTAGCTCTGAACATTGGGAAAACAAAGTCCCGCACGAACTCTTCACGCAGATCATCAATGAAGATCTCTTTGACGCCGAACATTTCCGCCTTTTTGCGGGCTGGTTCCAGTTCCTCACCCTGCCCTAAGTCAGCAGTAAAGGTTACGACTTCACAGCCGTATTCAATTTGGAGCCACTTTAGGATCACCGAAGTGTCCAAACCACCTGAATAGGCGAGCACGACTTTATTGATATCACTCATTTTTTTGAGAAACCTGTCATTTGAGAAGACTTGCGCCTGCAATACAGGAAAAGAGGCCAGCGCCGCAAGTAGGAAGCTGAGCTTTTATGAGATGGCAGTCATGCAGAGAGAAAAGGAGCGAGACTCAAAAGTGATGGAGTAGTTTGTAACCTGGAGCACAAAGAATGTACCCAAGTCTATGATATGGTAATTGACTGTTGGTCGCGACAACCTAAAACTAAATAAGTACTTGGATTACGTCTGATGAGGAGAAAATCTATGAAAAAGAGAATTGTCGTTTGCCTGGATGGAACATGGAACAGCCCCGACAAAGGTAAAGAAGACACCAACGTAGAAAAAATCTACAAGATGCTTCCCACGCAAGCAGATCAGATCACTGGCTATTTCCCGGGTGTCGGTACAAAAGATACCGTTGACAAGTTTACAGGCGGACTTTTTGGGGTCGGCGTTTCCGATAACATAAAGCTTGCTTATGAGTTTATTGCTAAGAACTACAATCACGGTGATGAACTTTACATCTTTGGATTTTCACGCGGCGCCTTTTCGGCAAGAAGCCTGGCCGGTTTGATCGGCGTTTCAGGAATTCCTAAAGAATGGGACTCGAGCAGTGGCACGAAGGCTTGGAGCTTTTATCGTCTGGGACAGCAGAAAAGAAAAAGCACCAGACGTGGTCGGAAGCTAGGAGACTTCCTCCAAACAGCTTGTCTCCATAACATACCTATCGCTTGTGTCTCTGTCTGGGACACCGTTGGTGCCTTGGGAATTCCAAGTCGTTATCTGAATTGGATTGCTCGTTCAAAATTTGCGTTTCATGACACCCAACTAGGCGATCTCGTGGAAAACGCGCTTCATGCCATTGCTATTGATGAGAAACGCAGACCCTTTGCCCCGACCTTTTGGACGGCTGCGCCGGGGGACGTGGATAAATTCAAAACAAAAGTGCAACAGGTTTGGTTTGCTGGTGTGCACTCCAATATTGGTGGCTCTTACGAAGACACAGGTCTTTCTGACATCACACTCAAATGGATGATCGAGGAGGTCCGTAAAAGAACAGATTTGCTCATTGACGAAACGCGTTTGAACAAAACCATCGCTCCGGATCACTTAGCGACGCTTTACGATACTAAATGGTACTATTTCGCCAGCAAGCTCAAACCTGCTTTTAGAATTCTAGCTGGAAGAGATTTCGAAGGAGCCGATAGCAACCGGTACCCCAGCGAAGAGGGCTTAGTTGTTTTGGAAGAAAAGCTTCATCACAGTGTAAAAGAGCGCTATGGGAAGCTGGCAAAGTACTTGGATGAGCAGCAAATTTATCATCCAAAAAATCTCAAGGCGGCTATCAACCACCTTGAGATCGTTACTTAGTCAAAACCTTTAAATGGTCTCTGATCCTGTCTACTGACCTAGTCTTCTTCAGGCAGAACCATATTGAGTACGATTGCAATGATCGCGGCAGGCAACAGACCTGATGTCATCAAAACTTTCGCCGTGGCTGGCAAGTGTTGAAGAGCTTCCGGCACAAGCTGTAGACCGAGGCCTAGTGAAACGGCAACCGCAAAGATCAACATGTTACGACGGTTCCATTTCACGTCGCTCAGCATATTAACACCTGCTGCTGCAACCATACCGAACATAACAATGACACCACCGCCTAGTACAGAAATTGGCATGGAAGAAATGACCGCACCCACTTTTGGTATAAGGCCAGCGATGATCAAGAAGATCGCACCAATCGTCACTACATGGCGACTCATAAGGCCCGTCATGGAGATCAAACCAACATTTTGGCTAAAGGAGGTGTTTGGCAGAGCGCCAAATATACCCGCAAGAGATGAACCCAGGCCATCAGCCATAGTTGCCCCGCTGACTTCCTTGTCTGTTGCCTCACGTCCTGCGCCACCCTTGGTGATACCAGAAACGTCACCGACGGTTTCAATCGCCGAGACAATACCCATCAGACACATGCCGATGATGGCTGCAATATTAAACTCAATGCCGAAGTGCAATGGATTAGGCAGTGCAAACCAAGCGGCGCTACCGACTCTGCCAAAGTTCATGTCGCCCATAAACAAGGCAACAACACAACCCGCAAACAAACCCAACAACACAGCAGCAGTAGACAGCAGACCTTTGGTGAAGAACTTAAGGCCAAGTGTTACGATGATAACCACAAGGGCTAATACCCAATGGTTCAGCGCACCAAACCCTGGCTTGCCCTGTAGAGGAACACCACCAGCCGCATATTGAATACCAACTTTGACCAAAGCCAAACCAATCAACAAAACGATTGTGCCGGTCACGAGCGGCGGCAACCAGTTACGAATACGGCCAATGACGGTGCCAAGTAAGAAATGGAAAATGCCGCCGATAATGATGCCGCCCATGAGCGCCGCCATACCAGCACCTTTCACAACTGGAATCATAACCGGGATGAAAGCAAAACTGGTGCCTTGCACGATCGGCAAACGAGCACCAACTGGTCCTGCACCGACAGTTTGGAACAAGGTGGCAATACCTGAAAAGACCATCGCCATCTGAATCATGTAAACCATGTCGGCAGAGCCAAAAGCAAAACCAGCGGCAAGTGAAATTATGATGGCGGGCGTAAAGTTAGATACGAACATCGCCAATATGTGTTGAATCCCCAGTGGCACCGCCTCTTGCAGTGGTGGCATATAATCTGGATCTTTCATGTTATCTGATGAGTTAGACATTTTTTCCCCTGTTTAGAACTCAATCTCCGCACCTTCCCTCGAAGGCGACTCGACACTAACTCTAAACCTAACAACAGGGAAAGAAAAAAGCCTAGACTGTAGACAAATCAGTCTTCTGGCAACAAGTCTTCAAACAAAATCACGGCTTTTTCAAACTTATCTTTGCAACCAGAATTGCAGAAACCTACTACCTTTCTTTTGTAGAAGGTCAATGAATCTGCGGCGATAGGTTTTCC
>CAJQQJ010000447.1 GCA_905480445.1 uncultured Alphaproteobacteria bacterium
TCAGCTGGAGTGTCTGTATGCATTTCTAAAGCTGACGCAGTGAAGGAAAGATTAACTGGATCGATATGAACACGAACATCAAAATAGTTACCTGAAACAGAGGATCTGACCTCGCCCAGGAGGTGAGCCAAATCGGTTAAAGATTGATCCGAGTTTCGCATCTCCGTTACGATAGTAATGCCTTCATCCAGCAAAGCCCGGGCCCAGTCACAAACCAAATTCTGATCGAGCTCTAAGTCAGCCTGTTTAAAGCGTTTCACCTGTTGGAAATGATTGCCATACCAAAGATTGCGTTTGACAGCAGCTGGGTCAGACCTGCTGCCAACAGTCGCCCATTGCTCTAGCCAAGAAAGATCAAAATAACTCCTGTGATCTTCTTCCCAATCGATAACAAGGCGGCGGTTCTCAACAATGGCCGCTTTCGCTTTTGGATCTTGTTCCAGCGCAAAGAGGTCAAAAACCCGCTCCCGCGTTTGTGGATCAAAGGAACTGGGACAGTTGTCCCTGAGCCAAAAATAATTGAAATAGGCTTGGCCAGAAGGAAGATTTAACTTTAAACCTTTTTCTAATAGAGTCGCTTCAAACATGAACAAAACCTAATTGAATGAACAAATTTTTCTGTTAATTCGCCTTAGATCCAGACGCAATTCTTGGCAAGCCTTATGATTTTCGTCAACTTTTGGTGTTTTGTAGCACCAAGTTTCGCAAGAACCCTTGTTATCTCACTTAACAAGCCCTATATCTCCGCCATCGACTTTGGCCGGACAACTTGGCCGTAACGTCCCGGAGATTATCCAGACGCGCGCTTAACTACCCCAACAAATTCGACACTAAGAGGGCTTGCGCACGCGCCAGTCTATGATTGATCATGGATTTTAAATAAAGGAAATCACCATGGATACAGGTACAGTTAAATTTTATAATGCTCAAAAGGGCTTCGGTTTCATCGCACCAGACGCAGGCGGCAACGATGTATTCGTTCACGCTACTGCTCTTGAGCGCGCTGGCATGAGCGGTCTTGCTGACGGTCAGAAGGTTTCTTTTGACACAAAGACAGACCAACGCTCTGGCAAAATCGCAGTAGACAACATCACTGCTGCTTAAGCCAAAAGCCTAGAACTTTCGAAGAAGCCGTCCTCATTTGAGGGCGGCTTTTTTGTTACCTAAAAGCTTTTTTGTAAGCCGCCAAGATAAGTCGATTGATGAACAACACAGGTCCTTCTTGGTTCGTGACATAACGGGCTCTTGGCAACCGACCTGAACGAAGCCCTTTTTGTTGGATCTGAGTAGCCTCTTGATCCTCCTTGAATGTGGCATCCCAAAGATCCAACCAACGATGTGCCAGCTCCTGGTCAGCATCTTTTTTTGTCAGACAGTACATGACTTTGTGCGTGCTCTCAGGTGTTTCGGGCAAAGTTTGATAAACAAGTAAGATATCATCCTGCGCTGTCATCCCAATTCCAGGGAATAGCTGAAAAGCCCTCTGCCACTGCGCCTTCAGTTTTCCTTCTGGTCTGGGTTCATCCGTTGGGTTGAAGGCGAAGGTCATGAATTCATCGACCTCGGCAAAGGTGACGTTTTCATTATCAACATCGAAGGCGTCACTAAAGGTTGTCGCGTGGATAGTTGGGCAGTGATAGCATTCAGAATTGTTATCGTACCAGAGTTTCCAGTTTGACTGAAAATCATACTCTATGACCCGCGCAGGACCATAGGTTTCCAGATAGTATTCTGCATCTGTTGGAAATCCGGCCTTCTCGGCATATCTATCAAGCTGTGGATGTGCATCCCGCAATGGTTCTGCTTGTGGGTTCGCATTCACAAAAACACCGGGACCCCAGGTATCAACAGAGATGGGCATCAGCGACATCTGGCTTTTGTCAAAACCAGGTTCTTCCTTAGTGTTTGGTCCATCTCTGAATGTGCCGTCCAAATTATACGTCCAACCGTGATAAGCACAGGTTAGAACGCTGCATTTCTTTGCTTCTCTCGCAACCGCATAGCCCCTGTGGCGGCAGAGGTTAACAAAACCTCTAAGCTTGCCTTCGCGGTCTTTCGTGACCACAACAGGCACTTTTCCGGCCCAACCAATCATTGTGTCGCCGGGTTCTTTCAAGGAATGAACTGGGCACAAGAAAAGCCAAGACTTAGAGAAAATTTCCTCCATTTCGAACTCAAAATTATCTGGGTTGGTGTACCAGTCCGTTGGCATTCCCCAACCTTCGGCTAAATCCCGCTCCAACTGAGCGATATCGAGATCACCACCAATTCTGAATTGTTTGTTCATGGATCAAACCTCGATCTTAGTTCCCAATTCATTGACAATTGCCTTTCCATCACCAGCGAAAGACCAACTTGAACCAGAGAGTTCCGTCATCAATGCCGTCATAGCGCGGCCAGCCTCTTTAGGATTGTAGCGACGGTCAACCAATCCAGTCCTGATGAAGTAGCCACGGTCGATATCAGTCAAAGTATCTAAAACAACATCGACAGACTTAGCCGCGACCGAAGCCAAGGTCGCCTCTTTCATACGTGCCCAGTTATCGGCCTCGTTTTGAAAGGCCAAAGCCGGGCTGGGTGAAGTAGCCTTCACATAAAGAGCAGCTTTCTTGCCCATTTTTCGGCCGAACTCTTCCAGCGACAACACAGAGCTCCAAGGCTCAACGTCTCTGAGAATAGTGAAAAGGAAGCCGTCAATCGCAGGAGACGTAAAGTTCTCCAATTCACAGATTTCACCCAATGAGAAACCATGACTAATCAAATGATTGTAGCGGCCTCCGGTGTGTTTGGCTGTGTCTTTGCGGTTCACACGAGATAAGAATATCTCCAGTCCCGTTTGCTCCTTCAGCTTTGCAAGCTGAGGCAAGACTTCTTCTCTGCGATCCCAAGTCACGACAACCTCCAATCTGTGAATAAGGTTGGCGTGTGTGATCAACAGCTTTGTCAAAACGTCGTCTGGAACACCAAAAGTATGGACATGGAAGTGATGTCCCACTGCTGTCATGAGCTCCATGCGGCGTCTGGTCTTTGAATCCATCAAATCTTGGATTGGAATTCTAAGACCCCTCACGCCCATTTCCCAAAGAGCCAGAACTGGATAGTCGTTGCGGGCGAGTTTCCGTGCGAACTCATCAACACCGCCTGAGGGCGATACAACCATTTCTTCGGCCCAGGCGTGGCGCATATCAAGAAAGAGCGAAGTAACATCGCAGTTCTTGGCATTAACTGTCTCCGCAGGCATTGTTGCTCGGTCAGCGCCTCCCTCAGAAAGCAAGGAACCATAGGTGCGATGGTAGTCGGCGATGTGACCATCCTCATAGATCTCCAACGTCACGTGCCCCAGCTTGGCACCGTCATCACGTCCAAAATCTTCATCACTGTGAATGCGGTACATCTCGCTGTAGTCCTGCCGGACAAAACAGGTCGACGGCATAACGTATGTCTCTGTGGCACCAATCACATCATACCAAAAATTATGCACGTGAGCGCAAAACAAGGCCTCGAGCTTATAGCGTTTTATTAGATCCAACAACCAGGTCCGACCCGGTTCATCGACGTTGTCATAGCTGCAAGGTTCCGTGGGATCTGACACATAGATCGGATAGTGAATGAAGAAGAAGGTTCGTTTACCTTCGTTGGCCGCGAGATCGTTTTCTAGCCAGGCCCGTTGGCGCTCTTCATCTGGGTCACCAGAGTTGATGAGCGAGGTGTTGAGGATTACGAAGTGAAGACCATCATGGTCAAACGAATAAAACTGCTCGCCAAAGTGTTTCTCATAGAGAGCGATATTGTGCGCGTCGACCATTCCAGCGGGCATCCACTCGACTGGTTTGTCTCCTATGTCATGATTGCCTGGCACCAGGTGGAGCGGCTTTCCTAAGTCCGATGCTAGCTTCCAAAAGTTATCTGCGGCTGGACCGTAAGTTGGCAGCTCCGGCACTGGGTTAATCATGTCACCCATGTGAACCGCAAAGGCCCCATCACTTTGACGGATACGGTCAAAGATAAACCGGGCTCTCGGATTGGCTTCTTGATTTGCTGGAAAGGGTGAGGCTGAGAAATCCTCTTTCTCATTAACGTGGGTGTCTGAGACCAAGTCAATTTTAAACAGCAGCTTACCTTGTGGGCGTCGGT